>CBDVCD010000032.1:0-19890 GCA_965372385.1 uncultured Gammaproteobacteria bacterium
CATCAAAGCCTGCCAAAGCTTCCAGCGTTTCCTGGAGATAGATTGGGGCGATTGTGTCATTGGTTACCACCATCACCTGACTGCCATCGATATGATTTCGATAGCGTTCAGTATCACGGTAGAGGCCTGCCCCGATATAGATGGGATAACTTCTCTGTCCCAGATCAACTGTTAATTGTTTCAACGTAGCGTTCAATTCAGCTCCCAATGCATGTGATCGAGGATCAATTGGCAGATTCAAGTTTCGCCTGGATCTCCCGGGCAACCGCCTGGGCATTACGGCGGTCACTGACAATCACCAGATCGGCTGTCTGGCGATAGAGGGGCTCACGTTGTTCCATCAGTTCCCGCAGTTTCAGTAGTGGGTCTCCAGTCTGCAACAGTGGACGGTTCCGGTCACGATAGGTCCGCTCGTATTGTTGTTCAGGGGTACAGTGCAGATAAACAACAAATCCCCTGGAAGAGAGCACCCGACGATTATCCGGATCCAGGACTGCCCCCCCTCCAGTTGCCAAGACCACACCATCAAGTGCAGTCAGCTCATCAATAACTGCGCATTCACGAATACGGAATCCCTCTTCACCTTCAAACTCAAAGATGGTGGGAATATCCACACCGGTCCGGCGCTGAATCTCCTGATCTGAATCAACGAATTCCAACCCGAGGGCCTGTGACAACTGCCTACCCACAGTAGTTTTCCCAGCCCCCATGGGGCCAATTAGAAAAAGATTTTGCTTTCGATTCATACAGAGAAGATAAGACAGATATGACCTCTAGCGCAAGCTAGACATAAAAAACTCTGAGAGCTAGCCCTGAGATAGGCCTGAATAAAGGACTGGTGATCTGAGAAATAAAAAAGGCGTACCTTCCGATACGCCTTAAAGTCAATAATAATGCTATATTATTTCATCGAACACGCAGTGATTCTTTGAGGATTTTTGGCGTAACGAAGATCAGGAGTTCTTTGTTCTCGTCAATTTTTTCATTTCTCTTGAAGAGAATGCCAATAAATGGGATATCACCAAGGAACGGAACCTTCTCCGTGCTGTCGGTCTTGGTGCGTTCAAACACCCCTCCAAGCACCACGGTCTCCCCATTATCGACCAACACCGTTGTCTCAATCTTACGTGTGTCTATAGGTGGTATATCATTAAGGGCGCGTGAGTAATCAGGGCTATCCTTATTGATCTGCAAATCCATTCTGATGCGGTCATCAGGAGTAATGTGGGGGGTGACCTCCAGCTTCAATACGGCCTCTTTAAAACTGACCGAGGTTGCACCACTGGAGCTGGCCTCCTGATAAGGAATCTCAAAACCCTGTTTGATAGAGGCCTTATGCTGATCAGAAGTGATCACTCTTGGACTGGAGATGACCTCGCCTTTACCCTCTTTTTGCATTGCAGAAAGCTCAAGCTGTAACAAATTAGAACCCAATCTTCCCACGAGGAAGTTGATAGCGCCAGAAGGAGCATTGACTGGCAGATTGACCATCAAGGCCTCCATTCCGGAGCCGGCGGGATTTTCAATGCCCTGAACATAATTATTCGTACCAGGAACATGCCCGGGTAGACCACCTGCAACTGTTTGCCACGAACTTGCAGTATTACCATTGAATGTAGCACCGAAACGCACCCCTAAATCCCTGGCAAAATCGTTATTCGCGATCACAATACGTGACTCGATCAGTACCTGGCGCACCGGTATATCCAACTTCTGCAACAGGCGGCGAATATCTTCCAGCTTGGCAACCGTATCCTGGATCAACAAGGTATTGGTACGGACATCGACTGTAACGTTACCCCGCTCTGAAAGCAGTCGATTCTCTTCAGATTTAAAAAGGGCTGCCAGATTCTCAGCCTTGGCATAGTTGATCTGGATAAACTCGGAACGCAGCGGCGCCAGTTCCTCAATCTTCAGTTGTGACTCCAACTCAAGCTGTTCACGAGCCGCGATCTCTTCCGTTGGCGCCACCATAACGACATTGTTTGTCTGGCGTTTGGATAGGCCTTTTGACTTGAGAATGATATCGAGCGCCTGATCCCAAGGAACATTCTTCAAACGCAAAGTAATGCGCCCACTGACGGTATCGCTGGTTACCAGATTGAGTCCGGTAAAATCTGCCAGGAGCTGCAGTACCGAGCGTACCTCAATATCCTGAAAATTGAGCGACAACTTTTCACCGGTAAAAACCATACGTTCCTTCTGCAATGCCTCCTTCTCAGTTTTAGTCAATGATCTGACCTCTACCGCGAACACCCCATTGGCCTGATATGCCAGATAGTCATAATCACCAGTGGGACTTATCTCGATCAGCACATTTTCACCACTCAATCTGGTTTCAATCATTGTGACTGGTGTGGCAAAATCCATCACATCCAGACTCTGGATCAATGAAGGGTCGATACTGGCTTTAAAAAACTCCACGACAATACGACCACCCTCTTCCCGCACATCAACCGGAATAGCTGGGTCCGCAAGGGTGATAAGTACCCTCCCCTCACCTGTTTCACCGCGCCTGAAATCCACCCCACGAATACCTACATTAGCCCCAAACTCGCTAGTTGTAACCGGGGAACTTGCAGATAGAGGGACAGACCCGGTTGCTGATAACAAACCTTGGCTACTCATATCCAAATTAATCAGAACTTGATCTTCTCTGACCTCAACCTCATAGCCTACTTTATTGGTCAGATTAATCACCACTCGAGTTCTATTACCTGCCTCCACAGCGGTTACGCTATGCGCCGCCCCAATTCCTATCAACTTAGTCTTGAAACCCAGTTCGCTGCTGACGCCAACAAAATCCAGAGAAATCCTCGACGGATTTTCTGTGCTAAAAATGGCTGGCTCGGCAACAGCACCAGACATCTGCAGACTGATCTGCACCTTATCGCCCGGCAGAGCAGAGAAATCGATAGCTTTCAGGGAAATATCCGCCCATACATGAAATGGTATACACCACAGCACAAGCAGCACAATGGGTAAAAAACCGACTCTATTTAAGATCTCGGCACTGCGTGCAAAACTCTTCTCAAAACGACTGAATGCCATTGGCATACCCCTCATCTCAAATTCCCCTTGACTACTCTGTCAATGCTAGTGACGCCTGACGCTCACTATAGCCACCAGAACCATCCTGAATAATCTCAGTCAATTCGATCTTTTCTTCAGAAATCAGCATGATCCTACCGTGATTTTGGCCCATATGATTACCGCTTTTTACCCTGTGTATGGTGCCCTCTTTGGTCTGCACCAACCCCCAAGTGATACCTGTTTGCTCCAGCAATCCAACCATTCGCATGGAATCCAGGGCAAAACTCTCCAGCTCTTCTTTCCTTCTATCTGGATCCGGCTGAATACCGTTCTCGACTAGGCTCACCCCCTGAGTAACTTTCTGTTCCATAGGCATAAAAGGGTCACGCCGCCCCTGATACTCATAAAGAAAGGTTTCAATCTGCTTAATTTCAGGAATTGGCTCAATGCGGCCCGGGGATTCAGCTTTTTTTTCAGCGACAAAACGCTCTAAGTCCTGTAGCTCAGGATTCGCACATCCAACCAATCCAGTCACAACCAGCAGAGCTGCGGCAGGATGCCAGACCTTGACACAGGACTCCTTCATTGCATTTCCTCTTCATCAAGATAGCGGTAGGTTTTTGCCGTTGCCTCCAATGCCAATAATTTGCTCTTACTATTCTTTTGCTTCCGTTCCTGAATCTTAATGTCATGAATAGTCACAATTCTTGGCAATGCGGCTAGGCCACTGATAAATTCACCGAATTCATGGTATTGCCCGGTAACTTTTATCTCTATCGGAAGCTCAGCGTAAAACTCTCTGGGCACCTCCGCTTCGGGTTTAAACAGTTCAAATTCCAGACCTGAAGCCAATCCAGTTTGCGAAACATCAACCAATAGATCCGCGACCTCCGTTTTATTGGGCAATTGTCGCAGCATGGTGCCGAACGACTGTCTCATCTCTTCAAGTTGTTTTCTGTAAGCATCCAGATTCGCAGCTTTTGCCTGTTTAACCTCGAAGGTAGAACGTAACTCGGTCTCTTTCTTCTCAATGGTAGATAGCCGGTTGAGTTGCGCTTCAGTATCTAAGTAATACCCACCAGCCACGACCAGAGCACAGACGATTAATATCAGTGCAATCTTAACGGGAACCGGCCAGATCCCGATATTACTGAAATCAAGTTCGTTGAGTTCCTCTATATTCACCTTTTTTCCTCCATAGCCTGGAAGATCTGGCTCGCCGCCAACTTGAAGTGACTCAGGCCTGTTCCTGTTGCCTCTTTGCTTTCGATAAAATTAAGCCGTGGTTTTCCTAACCAGTTTGAGTTCTCTATATTACGCATAAAAGAGGAGACCCTTGCATTTGACTGGGCTTGACCTTCTATCTCAACCTTGGCACCATTCTGTTCGACATTCTTGAGAAAAACTCCCTCAGGTAGGGTAGATACGATCTCATCAAATAGATGCACGATCTGAGGACGACTGCTCTGAAGTTCCTGTATGATATTCATGCGCGCCAGCAGACTCGCCTTGGTTTTACCCAGATCACGAATTTCCGTTATCTGTCGATCAACCACATCGATTTGATGTTGCAAGTATGCATTCCTCTGTGCTTGCGCTTTTATCTGACTCTCTATTTGCATGTGCGCAACGATCACTGCCAATACACTCAGGACGACACCTGCAAGAACCACGAGGCCGAATTCCTGTTGACGTTTTTTTCGCTTGGCTTCACGCCAAGGTAGGAGGTTGATACGCGCCATTAGTCAAAACTCCTCAGGGCAAGACCACAAGCAATCATCAGGGCTGGAGCATCAGCACTCAATACCTGGGGCTTAACCTTGTTTGAGACTGACATGTTTGCAAATGGGTTGGCAACCGATGCTGGGGTTCCCAGTTTTTCCTCGATAAGATCGTCCACTCCAGGAATCGATGAACTCCCACCTGCAAGGATGATATGCTCGACACTGCTGTAAGCACTAGAGGAAAAGAAAAACTGAAGTGATCGGCTAACTTGTTGTGCCATTGCTTCCTTGAACGGATCCAACACCTCAGGAACATAGTTATCCGGTAACCCTCCTTGACGTTTCGCCATACCGGCCTCTTCCATAGATAGTCCATAACGGCGCTGAATCTCTTCTGTCAGCTGCCGCCCACCAAAATTTTGCTCACGTGTGTAGATGATTTTTTTGTTATGCAGTACATTCAGGGTGGTCGTTGTGGCTCCAATATCCGCTACCGCCACGGTCTGGCCCTCACCCCCTTCAGGCAACTGATCGATCAACTGGGTGCAGGCATTCTCCATGGCATAGGCCTCTACATCAACGACTGTTGCAGTCAGCCCTGCTAACTCTAGAGCCGCAACCCGATTGTCAACATTCTCACTTCTCGATGCCGCCAGCAACACATCAACAAGGTCTGGATTTTTTTCAGAGCCCCCAATTACTTCGAAGTCGATATTGACCTCTTCCAGTGGATAGGGGATATACTGGTCCGCCTCCAATTGAATCTGACTTTCTAGATCCTGCTCGGAGAGCGAAGCAGGCATAGAGATAACCTTGGTAATGACCGCCGAACCTGATACAGCGACCGCGGCATGCTTTGCCCTGGAGCCAGAACGTTTCAATGCCGTGCGAATGGCTTCCCCAACTGCTTCAACCTCTGCAATATTCTTTTCAACCACCGCATTTAAGGGAAGTGGCTCAACACTATAGGTATCAACACGAAAGAGTGAACTACCTCGTCCGGTATTTTTTGAAAGTTCCAGCAGTTTGACTGCGGTGGAGCTGATATCGATGCCAATCAATGGCAGATTCTTTCTTCCGAAAAAAAACATGCGGTTTTCCTGAACTAACTTTAAGTGCCGCGAAAATTAAATTAGAATTCTCTTCAAATAGTATGAGTAACTGTATAGCAGTAAATAATTTTTCTGTGAAGCCGATTATTCAGCATTTGTGACAGAAAAACATTTATCTATTTTGCTAACATAACGAATATCATACGTTTGATTCTGGTCTTACCAACATCTGCAAATCTGTGAACCACTGCATGAAGTCGCCCTACAGCCTCATAAAATATATTCTCTACCTCTTTTTCGGTCTCACCATTTTTGCTGTTGGCGGCATCACTACCGCCTACTTGTATTTGGAGCCGAGTCTTCCATCCATCGACACGCTGAAGGATGTACGTCTACAAGTTCCACTACATATCTACAGCAATGACCGAAAACTAATCGCCGAGTTTGGCGAGAAGCGCCGTGAGCCACTCAAGTATGACGAAGTTCCTGAGCCGATCATTCAGGCCTTTCTTGCCGCTGAGGATGACCGGTTTTTTGAACACCCTGGCGTTGATTATCAGGGACTGCTCCGTGCTGCCGTTCAACTTCTACTCACAGGAGAACGCCGCCAAGGAGGCAGTACGATCACCATGCAGGTAGCTCGTAACTTCTTCCTGAGCAGCAAAAAAACCTACACACGCAAACTCAACGAGATCTTCCTTGCCCTGAAGATTGAACGCCTACTCTCCAAACAGGAGATCCTGGAACTCTACCTAAACAAGATCTATTTCGGTCACCGCGCTTACGGGATCGGCGCTGCTTCTGTGGTCTATTACGGCAGGCCTGTAGAAAAACTTGAGCTTTCTGAAATCGCCATGATTGCCGGGCTTCCAAAGGCACCTTCAAAACACAATCCGGTAACCAATCCCAGCCGTGCCCTGATTCGTCGAAACTATGTTCTTGGGCGTATGTTCGATCTGGAATATATCAACCAGGCTCAATATGATAGCGCCAAATCAGCACCTGTCACCGCATCGCTTCACCATTCATTGAGTGAAGTCGAGGCCCCCTATGTGGCTGAAATGGCCAGATCGGAAGCAGTCCAACGATTTGGCAATGAAGCCTACACAAACGGTTATGCAGTTTTTACTACTATCGACAGCCGCCTGCAGACAGCAGCCAACCAGGCTTTACGCCATGCCCTTTTAGCTTATGATAAACGCCACGGTTACAGGGGTGTCTCTGGCCACCATGAAATCACCGACACAACCACCCCAAATGAGTTACTCAGTTTGCTAAGCGAACAGCAACGTATACCTGGACTGAAAAATGCGATAGTACTCGAACTTACTGATCAAACAGCAAAAATTTTACTGCCTGACGGCAACCTAGCAGACCTTGCCTGGGAAGGACTCGCTTGGGCCCGTGAATACTTGGACCAGGATCATCAGGGCCAAAAACGCAAAAATGCCAGTGAAGTACTTACACCTGGCGACCTCATCCTAATCCTGCAGGAGACATCTTCGGAAGGGGAGCTACGCTGGCGTCTCGCACAAAATCCCCAGATAGCCGGTGCCCTGGTTTCCGTCTCTCCTGACAATGGCGCCATACAGGCCCTCGTGGGAGGTTATGATTTCTATCAGAGCAAGTTTAATCGGGTTACCCAGGCAAAGCGCCAACCAGGATCAGGCTTCAAGGCCTTTGTCTATTCTGCTGCTTTGGAAGCGGGCTACACTGCTGCCAGTCTGATCAATGATGCGCCGGTGGTATTTGACGACCCAGCTTTGGAAGCAACCTGGCGTCCGGAAAACTACAGTGGGAAATTCTTTGGCCCCACGCGTCTGCGCTACGCCTTGACGCATTCACGCAACCTGGTTTCAATCCGACTTTTGCGAAAAATGGGCATCAAACCTACCGTGCAGTACATTACCCGGTTTGGGTTTGAGGAAAACGAACTACCCCGCGACCTCTCCCTGGCTTTAGGCAGTGGCGCCATCACCCCCCTGCGGATGGCCGAGGGGTATTCCATACTGGCTAACGGTGGTTACCATGTTTCACCCTACTACATCGAACATATCGAGGACGATAACCACAACATCGTCTACCAGGCCAATCCCGAAAAGGTCTGCGATGAAGAGCAGACCACAAGGTTGGAAGAAGCCACCACTGGCGTTGTTGATGAACAATTGCCCGTTCGTTGTGCGGCCCGCGTCATTACGCCACAGAATCATTACCTGATGAACTCCATGATGCGGGATGTCATTCAGCATGGTACGGCCAAACTTGCCCGTACTCTGGGCCGAAAGGATCTTGCCGGCAAAACAGGCACCACCAATGAACAGCGCGACGCCTGGTTCAATGGATTCAACCGCCACCTTGTTGCGATCACCTGGGTTGGGTTTGATAACTTCACCCCACTGGGTCGCGGTGAGGTAGGTGGGCGTGCAGCCTTACCCGCCTGGATCGACTTCATGCATATCGCCTTGGATGGGGTAAATGAAGAACTACCGGACCTTCCTCCCGAAATGGTGACCATGCGCATCGATGTTGAGACCGGCAAGCCGGTTGGCGCTGGAGCTAAAAATGCCATCTTTGAGATCTTTCGTGAGGCATATGCGCCACCCTTGCCCCTATCTGGAGTCGGCTACCCAGGCAGTGGAAAACCAGGCAAACCACTTGCTGTCGATCCAGCTGAAGACCCATTCTGAACCCTCAAATGAAAGTCAATAAGCGGGAAATCCAACGCCGCATTGCCTATGAGAGCGCGCGCATCCTCACCGAACACCGTTCTGACGATCAACTCTTTGCCATTCAAAAGGCCGCCACAAAGCTAGGAATTACAGATAAGAGACTGATGCCAAATCGTGAAGAGGTGGAATCGGCGCTACGGGAGCAACAACGTTTGTTTCGGGGTAACGCGCAACAAAATGCCCTGGAGAGATTGCGTCACTCGGCCCTGCAGGCCATGCAAGCGCTGAGCCATTTCAAACCCATACTGGTGGGGGCGGTGTACGAGGGTACAGCAGACAGTAACAGCCATGTGGTATTGCACTTGTTCTCCGACACCCCAGAAGAGGTGATATTTGCCCTCTCGGATCTACACATCCCCTGGCAGGAACGTGACCGGTACATGAAATTCAGCGACGGCAACCACAAGAGCATGCCAAGCTTCCGGTTCACTGCCGACGGCATCCTCTATGAACTCATCGTTTTTCCCAGCAAAGGTTATAACAACAGACCGACAAACCCCCTGGACAATCAACCGATCCAGGGTGCAGGCATCAAGCAGCTGGAATTAATGTTGGGTCAGCGCTGATCCATAGGGACATAGTCCCTTCGGGCATGACCTTTGTAGACCTGTCTCGGCCTGCCGATCTTCTGACGTGGATCACTCATCATCTCCATCCAGTGGGCCACCCAACCCACGGTGCGGGCGATGGAGAACATCACGGTAAACATATTGTTGGGTATACCCAATGCCCGATAGATGATGCCGGAGTAGAAATCCACATTCGGGTAGAGCTTACGCTCGATGAAATACTCGTCACTGAGTGCAATCTCCTCCAGTCGCTGCGCCAACTCAAACATTGGATTGTTGGCATCCGCCAGATTTTCCAGGACCTGGTGACAGACATCGCGGATGATATTCGCCCGTGGATCATATTTCTTATACACCCGGTGACCAAACCCCATCAGGCGGAAACTGTCATCCTTATCCTTCGCCTTGGCGACATACTTGTCGATCTGGGACACATCACCAATCTCCGCCAGCATATCGAGCACCGCTTCATTGGCGCCACCATGGGCCGGACCCCAGAGCGAGGCGATGCCAGCAGCGATGCAGGCAAAGGGATTGGCCAGGGAGCTGCCCGCCAACCGCACGGTGGAGGTACTGGCATTCTGCTCATGGTCGGCATGCAAGATGAATAGCAGATTCACTGCTTTCTCAGCAATCGGATCAGCTTCAAAAACCTCGCAGGGCGTGGCATACATCATGTGCAGCAGATTTGCGCAATAAGAGAGGTTATGCCGTGGATAAACAATAGGCGCACCTATGTTATGTCTATAACTGGCCGCGGCAATCGACGGCATCTTGGCTATCAGGCGATGGGCAGCAATCTCCCGTTGTAGTGGGTCATTGATATCCAGAGAATCATGATAAAAGGCCGAGAGCGATCCCACTACACCCACCATGATCGCCATCGGATGGGCATCGTAATGAAAACCACTGAAGAAGTTCTTTAGTGTCTCATTGAGCATTGTGTGATGGGTGATCTCGTGGTCGAATGCCTGCAGATGTTCTGCTGTGGGTAATTCGCCATAAAGCAGCAGATAGGCTGTTTCAAGAAAATTGCCGTTCTGCGCCAATTGTTCGATCGGGTAGCCCCGATATTCCAACAACCCTTCCTCACCCTGGATATAGGTGATCTTGCTCTGGCAGCTGGCGGTGGACATGAAGCCTGGATCATAGGTAAACACCCCAGCCTCCTTATAGAGGGAGGAGACATCGATGGCGGCCGGACCCTGCACAGACTTCTTAACCGGTAGCTTTATCGATTCACCGGTCTCATCATTTATCAAGGTAAACGTTTTTATCTCTTCCGCCATTATATGCTCCTCAATTCTTGAACAGGCTGTTTATAGTACGTGAATTTGCCAACTATTGTTTCAGTCGAGTCCCCATTCATTGAGGGATTCGCTCGATATCAGCTCGCACAATCCTTGCGGACTCCTCGAACAAGCCCATTTCGTCCTCGGTGAGTTCCAATTGCAGGACTCGCTCGACCCCCTGTTCAGACAATACGCAAGGCACCCCCATCGCCAGATCAGTCTGGCCATACTCCCCATCCAGAATGGCGACTACCGGCTGTATCCTGCGACGATTGTTGGCAATGGCGTCCACCATCGCGGCCACTGCGGCAGCCGGTGCATCATAAGCGCTGCTGGTCTTACGTAAGGAGAGGATCTCCGCGCCCCCATTCCGGGTCCGCTCGATAATCTCCCGCATGTGTTCATCGCTGATAAACTGGTCCAGTGGAATACCATTGATCGTACAGTAGCGAGGCAGCGGTACCATGGTATCCCCATGACCACCCAGCACAATCGTGGTGATGTCACGGGATGAAAATCCGGTCTCCATGGCGATGAAAGTCGCCATGCGCGAGGCATCCAGCACACCGGCCTGACCGAACACCCGATGGCGTGGCCAACCAGTGCGCCGCCAGGCCCGGTAGGTCAACACATCGACCGGGTTGGTCACCATCAGCATCATGGCATCCGGCGCATACTCAAGCGCATGCTCGACAATCCCGTCGATAATTGCCAGGTTGGCCTCTAAAAGGTCTGACCGAGACATACCGGGTTTGCGGGGCAGACCCGCAGTAACCACGATCATGTCGGAACCCGCCATGGCCGCTGGATCGTTTGAGCCTGTCACCCGAGTGTCGAAACGGAAAAAACTGGAAGTCTGTAACACGTCCAAGGCGACACCCTGGGGTACACCCTCCCGGATATCAATCAGAACGACCTCCCGGCAGAGCTCAGCTTCCGCCAGCAGCTGCGCCGCGGTTTCACCAACCTTACCGGCACCAATAATTGTCACCCGATCCATCTTTACCCCCATCATTGCATCATTCAGGGCAGGCCTGAACTAATTAACATTAATTATTCCAATGACATACATCCCAAGGCACTGGATTTTCCTCTCCCCTTGAGCAGTCCCCTTTGCGCAATTAAATTCACTCCAGCATAGAAAAATCACACGCTGGTTGGGATGTTAGCAGCCACCAGCTCATTCTAACAAATAACCTTTGCCTCATTCCCCAACCCGTCATTGTCGCCACAATAAACCATCATTCAGCCGGTTGATAAACTCAACGCGACATTCTCAGTCACTCAACGCACTAAAATGCTGCGTAGCTGATACCGCACCCAATGCGTCAGGAAAACAGGCCATCGGATCAAAACAGACACACGAACCTGGCATTATAGTCAACAGACTGACAAGACGCCCCGACAACAGGTTAAACTGGGGTAAATCATCGCCTGACCACGCAGGATTCAGCCAAGACAATGAACCTACACGAATATCAAGCCAAGGGGCTGTTCACCGAGTACGGCATCCCCGTACCCGAGGGCCGGGCCGTCAGCAGTCCACACGCAGCCAGGGCAGTTGCCCAGGAAACCGGCGGCAATCGCTGGGTCATCAAAGCCCAAGCGCATACCGGTGGCCGCGGCAAGGCCGGTGGTGTGAGGCTGGCCAGCAGTCTGGACGAGGTTGCGCAGGCCGCTGAAGCACTTCTCGGCATGACCCTGGTCACTCGGCAGACCGGTCCCGCGGGATTACCGGTGCACCAGGTGCTGGTGGAGCAGGCGAGTAACATCGCCCGGGAACTCTACCTTGGCGCTCTGCTCGACCGGGCTCACTCCCGCCTCACCTTCATGGCCTCGGCGGCAGGCGGCATGAACATCGAAGAGGTGGCCGCCTCCACACCGGAGCAGATCCTCACCACGTTGGTCAATCCCGCCACCGGGCTGCTACCCTACCAATGCCGCATGCTGGCCTTTGGGTTGGACCTGGAAGGCGAGCAGATCAAACAGCTTGCAAGGATCATGATGGGCCTGCATCGCCTCTATATGGAACGGGATGTGAGCCTTATCGAGATCAATCCACTCATCGTCACCTGCGCGGGCGATCTGCTGGCCCTCGATGCCAAGATCAATATCGACGGCAATGCCCTCTACCGGCAGCAGGAGATCCTGGCCATGCGCGATGCCAGCCAGGAGGACGAGAAGGAGGCCGAAGCGGCCCGGCACGACCTCAATTACATCACCCTGGACGGTAATATCGGCTGCATGGTGAATGGTGCGGGCCTGGCCATGGCCACCATGGATCTGGTCAAACTGCAGGGTGGCAGACCGGCCAACTTTCTCGATGTAGGCGGTGGCGCCACTGCCGAGCGGGTCACCGAAGCATTCAAGCTCATCCTCTCCGACCCCAAGGTCAAGACCATCCTGATCAACATCTTTGGCGGTATCGTACGTTGCGACCTGATCGCCGAAGGTGTAATCACCGCCGCCAGAAACGTAGGGATTAGCGTACCCCTAGTGGTACGCCTGGAAGGAACCAACGCGGAACAGGGGTTGCGGATGCTCAAACAGAGCGGACTCGACCTTATCACCGCCGCGGGTTTCACCGAAGCCGCCCAAAAGGCGGTCGCTGCCGCCGTCTGATCGAACCCCCTACAGAAGCATAAATGACATGAGCATTCTCGTCGACAAACAGACCCGGGTCATCTGCCAGGGCTTCACCGGCAAACAGGGAACCTTCCACTCCGAGCAGGCCATCGCCTACGGCACCCATCTGGTGGGAGGGGTCACTCCCGGCAAGGGCGGCCAGCGCCACCTCGATCGCCCGGTATTCAACACGGTGCATGACGCAGTGAAATCGACCGGCGCGGATGCCAGTATGATCTATGTACCCCCCCCTTTCGCCGCGGATGCCATCATCGAGGCGGCCGATGCCGGGATTAAAGTCATCGCCTGCATCACCGAGGGCATACCCATCCTCGACATGCTGAAGGTGAAAGAGGCGCTCAAATCCTACGACTCCCGTCTGATCGGTCCCAACTGCCCCGGCATCATCACCCCGGGTGCCTGCAAGATCGGCATCATGCCCGGTGCGATCCACCAGCCAGGCAGGATCGGCATCATCTCCCGCTCCGGCACCCTCACCTATGAAGCGGTGCATCAGACCACACTGGCCGGACTGGGTCAGAGCACCTGCATCGGTCTCGGTGGCGATCCGATCAATGGCACCAGTTTTGTCGACTGCCTGGCGTTATTTGAAGAGGATGAACAGACCGAAGGCATCATCCTGGTCGGCGAGATCGGTGGCTCGGCGGAAGAGGAGGCCGCGACATACATCCAGGCCCATGTGTGCAAACCGGTGGTCGCCTACATCGCCGGCGTTACCGCTCCCCCTGGCAAGCGCATGGGTCATGCCGGCGCCATCATCAGTGGTGGCAAGGGCACCGCGGAAGCCAAGTTTACCGCGCTGGAAGCCGCCGGCGCCCAGGTGGTACGCTCACCCGCCGATATGGGCAAGCGCATTGCAAACCTAGTGCACTAATGGCAACCAGCGAAATGAAACTCTATTTTCCGCGCCATGGACGCACCAATTAGCTAGTGCTCCGTCAAGGTTGTATTGATGGAGTACTAAATTAAAAGTGCGCGATCGGATCGGGCTCCGCGTCAGGATCATTGATAGCA
This sequence comes from uncultured Gammaproteobacteria bacterium, assembly GCA_965372385.1. Lineage (GTDB taxonomy): Bacteria > Pseudomonadota > Gammaproteobacteria > Chromatiales > Chromatiaceae > JASJBU01. The sequence continues at coordinate 14,060 of CBDVCD010000032.1, forward strand.
AAGCCATCTGAGTTAGGCGGTGCCTGATGCAACAGGATGCCACAGACATGGGGAGCGGCCATGGAGGTCCCGGACATGGTGGTGACACCACCGCCCAACCGGGTTGAAAGTATTGCCACACCCGGGGCGGCAAAGTCCACCGGGTCTCCCCAATTGGAGAAGCTGGCAAAGAGGTCGTTGCTATCGATGGCAGAGATGGTATAGACATTCTCCGCATCGATGTGGGCAGGCTCGAAACCCGCCGCATCCGAGCTTGCGTTACCCGCCACCAGGGAGAAACGGATGCCCAGGCCGGCCGCATGGGCGATTGCGTCGTGCATACTCTCCGTTTTGTTAGTTTGAATAGCATGGTTCGCTCCACGATGAAGTTGTGTCTTTGCCCAAGGCACATCAGATCATTCAATCCCACCCTCTTCACACCCAGAACAGAAAGATAAATATTGATATTTATAAATCGGTTGTATCAAGACGAACAGGAATGAAACAGGTTGTAACAGGTTGATTCAATTGTGAAGTCAGATAGAAACATTTTTCGCTTAGACTTCCAACATGCAAACAGGAATCATCGGATGAACAGCCAGAACATGCACAATCAGGTCTCTCAAACAGTAACCAACCGTTTAAGCAGTATCAAGTGCTTGGGCTGCGGAAAGGAACTCCCCTACAAACCGGCTTACCATGGAAACAACTACAGGGTGTGTAGTGATTGCGCGGAGATCATGCAGCAGGATTTCCACGAGGATTTCTTCAAGATCATGAAATCGGTTTCCCGGAGCCTCGACACAGTGAGAGCAAAATAGCCATCGCCCAGCGGACAGGATCAATGAGTAAGGATTAAGTAATACTGTATCTTACCCTGACAAGACTTCCCTACGGAGGGCACTACCCCTCCTCCTTTAGCCCCCTTCCTCAGGGGGCGCTCTTTTGTCTGGCCAACTCAATATAACCTTGTCGGAGTACTAGCGAGGCATTGCTTCAGACCTTGTATGATTTTTTATCCGCAAATAACGCAAATGGGAAAACACGATGATTTATTGGCGTTCTTTTGCGTTATTTGCGGACTAATTTTTAAAAACAGGCTTCTTGTGAAATTTGACTCACCTGTAAAGACCTTGCTCACTCATGGATAACTAGGGGTAGCTCACCGAATCCTCGGCTACCAACCGGTCGTTCTCATAGATACGCAGGGTCAGTATGTATTGATCATCCCCATGAATCCCAAGCCTTAACCGGTTGATGGAGCGGCTTTCACCCTGTTGCAACCGCAGGGAGCCCGACTGGCTGGTGTTCGAACGACCCGCACTACCCGATTTGGCCGAAATCAGTTCATAGTCCAAGCTTGCGTCGTGGGCGGCTTCGACATACGCAACCGCAATCAACCGGTCAGGCTCCAGCGATGTCTCTATCCAGGCACGATGGGTATCTGAACCCGCCATGGCAACGATACCCAGTGTCGGTAGCATCAGGCCGAGTAGCATTCCACGCATCTTGCTTACCTTTGGATGAATAACAAATGGGCGGGGCCTTTCGGCCCCGCCCGGCGGTCTTGTCATGAATCAACTAACAGAATTATCCTAGTCAGCTTGATAGACATTCGCGTAGTTACCCGGACCGCCAGATTGCGTGACGCTGGCCATGTGACCTGATCCATCCTGGGTAATCATTGCGATATTAGGATTACTGGCGTTACCCATACCTGACTGAGTGACGGTTGCGGTATTATCAGCGCCAACCTGATAAACGTGGGCCACACCCCAGTCGCCGGATTGGTCGATATCCGCGTAATTGAAGGCCCCAATCTGCGTAATGCTGGCGATATTGTAATCACCGGATTGGTCGATAATCCCGGTATTATAGGCTCCAATCTGAATGATCAAAGCATCGTTATCGTGACCAGACTGGTCAATGTCACACACATTGCCTGATCCGATCTGTTCACACGAGGCGGTATTTAACTCATTGATCTGTGAAATATCGGCGTTATTGAGATCGCCATCCTGCGTAATGCTGGCCATGCTTCCGTGGGCCGCATCCTGAATGACTACAGCCACGTTGTCTGACGAGGCAGGGCCTGGACCATCACTTCCTTGGGTGATGCTGACAGAGGCGTCAGTGGTATCCCATTGGTTGGAATCGGCATAGTTCCCCGTGCCGTGCTGAGAAACGGATGCAGTTGAGTTGTCACTGAACTCAAGTTGTTGGATGAACGCCACGTTGGCACTGCCAACTTGAGTGACGTCTGCAGTAGTATAGAAGGAGCTGTCAATATCAACTACCGCACCATTACCCGAGCCACTCTGGCTGATGCTGCTTTGGCCACCGTCCGAGTCATAGACATAGATAGTCGCCTCGTTAACGGAACCTGACTGACCGATAGTAGATGCAGCTTCTAAGCTGTAGTCTTGTTCAATCAAACCGACATTACTATCACCGGACTGACTAATACTCGCCCAGGAATAATCTGCATCTATCTGGTAGATACTCGCATCGTTAGTCACGCCCTCCTGATAAGTATCAGCGAACGCAGAGTTTCCTAGCTGATCTATGTAAGCAATGTTGCCATTCCCATTGTCTTGCCAGATTGACGCATCGTTAAAATCGCCGGTTTGGATCACCGTGGCGTCACTGGCCATAGCCTCTGTTTGTACAATATCGGCTCTATTCTCGACACCCTCCTGAGTGGACGTTGCGACCGAATCGTCACTGAACTCGAGTTGAGCGATGGATGCCTGGTTACCAGAGCCTATCTGATTGGTTTCACCAATCACATTGAACGAGTTTTCTACGTCGATATAAGCTACATTGGACTCACCTTCCTGATTCGCCGTGCTCATTGCACCGTCCGAATTATCGGTGACAATTTCAGCAAGATTTGCGCTTCCTGACTGATTGACGGTCGAGACAGCGCCATCGCTGATATTGCGATTTTCGATGTAGGCGTCATTGACATTACCATCCTGGATGATAGTAGCTGATGCACCATGCGAGTCATCCTGGACGATCTGAGCATAGTTGTCGTTGCCTACGGTATCGATGGTCGCAAACATGGTCTCATCGCTGTTTGTCTGCGATACATCGGCGGTGTTGTTCGCGCCATGCTGATTGACATCCGCGTCATTGCCGGCCTGGACGGTACCGCTGGCCCCCAGGATCAGGGCAATAGTTGCGGCTAGGGTGGTATAACGTTTCATGGGTGTTTCCTCCTCACTTTGAGAGTATTGTTCTTTGGTCCTACTTACGTTGTTGTAATCAGCCATGCCCCTCAGTCATATTGCAGAACATGAGCCGAACTGTTGTCACCGTACTGGGTGATTGAAATGGTTAGGCCAGAGCCGGTTTGCATGACATCGACCCGGTTGCCATCACCAAACTGAGCCAGGTCGGCCCTGTTATGCGAACCGTTCTGCATGGCCCAGGCTTGATTGCCATTACCCACCTGGTCGATATACAGGGAGTTGTACTCACCGATCTGGACCAGATCGGCGCTGTTATCGTCGCCCGACTGCTCAATCTCAGCGGTGTTGTTGGCGCCATTCTGGCTAAGGCTAAGGTTGTTGGACGTAGTTTGTGAGCTGAGCAAGACACGCCGATAGTCATGACTTGCGGAATAAGGCCCCTCGGAGAGCGAAATCTCGTCTTCGATCTCCCCGAGATCCGACGATTGGGATATATCCGAGCTATCGCCGAAGGCGAGCGGTATACTCACGCACAACAGAACCGGAATGATCCAGAGTCTCCTCCCCGATTGCGGCATCTCCACAACCCTCCCTAATTTTTATTTATATTTATAAAATAGTTATATTTATACAATGTTCATTGTGAGCGATCAGTCAATAGGGCGCCATCATACATATGCCGTAAATTGATGCCTTTTCAATTATGCCATTGGTATTAGATATCTCGCCTTCACCCCTGACCCGCGCTAAGCATAAAGTACCAGGCGGCATTACCGGGCACAGCAAGCCTTACTTGGGCAATTGTGAAACCTGCTCCTGGTATTCATCCAGATAGGTCTGGAATATCGGGGAATCAATATCCGCACGCTTGGCAAGCTGCCAGATATTGTCTTTCACCCCTTGGACGATCATTTGAATCACCGCCGACTCAATGGCATTCAGCACACAAAGCTGGGCTGGCTCGTTGCGGGTATAACCGGCTTCGGCCTCCAGCAACCGTTTGAAGGAGACAAAACGGTAGATGCTCGTGTCAACCTCGTATGAGTAGATCGTTTTCGTGGTGAGTATGCTCTTCAGCACACGGCCCGTGCGAATGTCGACAGCTCGCAGGCTGACGGTCACCTGGTCCTTTTGATAGAGATCGGAGGCACCGATACCGAAATAGCGGGCACCAATACCCCCCGTCTGCACATTGGATTCATAGGCGATGATCCCACCTTCGAACAGGACACTGGCCGACATGAGTGGGGTCAACTCCTGATCGCTACCCTGTTTTTTCAATGCGGCTCGAATGATTTTTCTTTCGGTCAGGAGATCCTGCAATCCTTCCCGCTCTACCGGAATGAACCAGTCCGAATCGAGCAGGGCCTTGACCAGCATCGAGCCCCCTCCCTGGGTAACCGCCGTGGAAAAGTTACTGTGGGGTGCTTTCTTGTACTGCCCGGTCTGATCCCTGAATCCATAGGTGGATACCAGCACCTTGCCTTTGGGTTTGGGCAGATTGATCAGATCCAGATAGGTGCTCGACATGGGGGTGAGCTGGGCTGGCTCGCTGGCACCTGTCGCTACCGGGTTCTTGTCCGCCAGCATCGCGCAACCGCTCAGCAGCGATGAGATCAGCCCCAAAGCGAACCAACGAGTCAAGATTCTTATACCTGCTACCATCTCCCCCACCATCTCTTCTAATGTTTTGTCTGTAGATCCGTCAGATGTCCGTGCCTTATTGATCGATCACGATTTCCGTGGTCTGCCCGGTCGTGATATCGGTTGTGGTGATCGTCGTCAAATCATCCACAACCACAATGTCAACCTGAAAATCTCCAATGGTATAACTACCTGCCGACAGGAGCGTCAGTGTCGACCCATCAGAGAGTTCCACGGTTGTGGTAAATTCGTCAATCACAGCCGCGGCCAAGCGACTCAGGATCAAGCGCTCCATCGTGTCATTGAAGCGATCAAGCGCCGTCCGCTCTACGGCATCGATCTCTGCGTCCGGATCCGTCGTATCGTCTTGCAGCTGTGCATTGCTAAGCAGCCAGGCGCCATTTGCTGAATTGCCACCAAAGGCAGGATTGACTGGCCTATAGACCAACTCACCAGCCTGCACGGAAAGCGCACAGACCAGCATGATGATGCTGAGCCTCGGCAATTGAATCATCGATAAATCCCCCAACAATTTTTTATAGACAACATAAATCTTCGTTTTATAACTCGTCAGGCGCCAGATCCGGATTCTTAAACAGCAACCTTTCGATCTTCAACTCTTCTACACGACGCGCTACTGACCTGGCCGCTTTGCGTGCCGTGGTCTCGATATTGGCCCGGACCGGTGACAAAAAGACCTGAAACAGGCTCCGCCCATTGTTTTCAACCCAAACTCGACTGCCTGACCTGGCCGTGGGCCTCTCATTGATTGAGAGATTATCGATATCTCCCACCCGCTGATCCAGCCAGGCAAGCGCGAACGCATCATAAAAATCACGCCCGATAAAGGTAACCGTGTTATCCACAATCAGGCCTCTAATACCCTCATTCCGCATCTTCTCCTCATCGACATCCTCCTTTCCACTGGCACCAGCATCTTCCCGTGACATGGCGGGCGTACAGAGGATCATCACGATCAGCAGAAAAAACATTCTCAGTGTGCGGGAATCA
>CBDVCD010000033.1:0-19804 GCA_965372385.1 uncultured Gammaproteobacteria bacterium
CCGCTGGGATCAGTATGTCGAATTACTCGAGAAGAAGAAAGTTCCCCAGAAGGCACGGCGTTGGTATGTTGCCCGAGTCGAGGATTTTCTGCGTAGGGTCGAGCCGGAATCTTTGCAATCGCTCTCTGAGCCCCAGATTACCGGCTATTTCCAGGAATTATCACGTCAGGGCAGGCTCTCGGATTGGCAGTTCAAACAGGCCGTCGATGCGGTGCATATTCTGTTGGCTGACCTTTCGAATTCCCCCGTTGCTGGCAAGATTGACTGGGACTATTGGCGGGAGGCCGCAATCGAGCTTAATCTGGCTCACGCAACGGTAGCGCGGGATCAGCCAATCGGGCAGGCGCTGACTCAGCAGGGTCCAAAATATGCGCCCGCTGCAGCCTCGATGCCGGTCCTGAAGGATCTGGCGCGCAAGCTGAGGTCTCGGCAGTACTCCATCCGTACTGAGCAGTCCTATACGGATTGGTGCCATCGTTTCCTGAGATTTTGCGGGGACAAGCAAGTCGAAGAGTTGGACAATGGGGAAGTTGAGCGTTTCCTAAGCTACCTCGCCGTGGAACGTAAGGTGGCGGCCAGCACCCAAAACCTGGCACTGAACTCGTTGTCTTTTCTGTTCAAGGAGGTGTTGGACAGGCCCCTTGACGAGTTGCAGTTCTCCCCTGCGCGACGTCCAAAACGACTGCCGGTGGTGCTGACCCGAAACGAGGTCGAGCGGCTGCTGGCCGTGATAGATGGCGACTAATAGGGGACAGAGCTCTTCGGATATTTGCCAAAGCGGCAATCACCGGACACCAGATTATTGGGATGTGAGCCAAGTAGGACGCAGGCCGCCTTCTGACCCTAATTGTCTTTCACTGATGGGTCGAGACTGACAAGGCAGCATCCATGGGAAGCCAGTCGTTGAACACCGCGAATAGCAGCTTCCGGTCTTCGCCGGTCCACTTTTCCAATTTACGATTGAGCAGCTTCCCCCGGATTAGTTCACCATTTTGCCAGCGCAGGCCGTTCTCCAAAGGAATCGGATTGGGGCGTGCGAAGAGAAGCTCGATGATTGTGCATTTCACACTCTGAAAGCAGATGTTCATATCCAATGTAGCCTGGATTGAGTTTGACTAAACCCGGGTTCCGCAAAGCTCCACCCAGGCTACTTGCTAAATTGATTCTTAGCGAATATTCCTCTCGGACTATTTTTTACAAGACATTTGCTACTATATACTCTTGCGCTATACGCCGTGCTATATATAATACATATATAGCATAGAAAGAGGTACTTCATGTCTACAGGATCAGTCTTTGTAAATAATCGAACTCAGGCGGTAAGACTCCCCGCCGATACTCGCTTTCCTGAAGGCGTTAAAAAAGTCACTGTGCGCGTGGTAGGCCAGGATCGTGTGCTGTCCCCGGTTGACAGTACCTGGGACAGTTTCTTCCTATCAGGCGAGAGTGTGACCGATGATTTTATGCCTGAGCGGGCTTCCCAAGAGCAGCCGGAAAGGGAAGCCTTTTAATGCTGAAATACATGTTGGATACCAACATTGTGATCTATGTGATCAAGCGCCGTCCGATTGAGGTGTTAGAGGTCTTCAACCGCCATGCCAGCCAGATGTGCATCAGTTCGATCACCCTGGCTGAGCTGTTGCACGGGGCAGAAAAAAGCGCGAAGCAAGAACACAACCTGCGTCAGGTTGAAGATTTTGTTTCTCGCTTGGAGGTACTGGAGTATGGCAGCAAGGCGGCCGCCCATTATGGTGATATCCGTGCGGATCTGGAGCGTAAAGGAACGCCGATTGGTGTAAATGACCTGCATATTGCCGGTCATGCGAGAAGTGAAGGGCTCACGCTGGTTACGAATAACCTGCGTGAGTTCGAGCGGATTGAGGCATTACGCCTGGACAATTGGGTCTGACACAATCAACAAATCAACGGCCCCTTTTCCCCCTCTGTGATCTGACCAGCAGCAAGCCGGCAAGAAACACCATGAGTGTGATACCGGCAGGTAGACCATAGACCTTATTCACATCCAGCTCAGGCGGCAACACCAGCCAGTACCAGGTGCTCAGGGTGTGCTTGGAGCCGATCTCGCCGTTGCTGCCATCCCAGTTGGCAAAGGAGATCGGGATGAACTCTCCCTCTTTAAACCCCAAGTCTCCATTGCCGCTGTTGCGTGGACGTTTCATCAGCACCCGCCAAACACCGTCTTTCCATTCGCCGCTTGCCGTCAGGCTGGTATCGTTCTCACGTGGAGCCAGCTTCTTGTCGGGTCCACTACCGTCCAGCAGCATCCCCATGGCGTCCTGTTTAGGTTCGACGCTGCCCGCATTCCAATACCAGATCGTGGTCTTGTGCCGGGCATCGCCATGGCGATAGAGCGGCTTCTCCACCATGGGTGCTGACATATAGGCGTCTTCGTGGGGGAACTGGATGGCCACGGCATCCGGATGCATCTCCAGGTTCTCGTCCTGCAGCTCAGTGAAGTAGTCGATGCCGGGACGGCTCTCGGTGCGGTCCGCCACTTCCAGCAGGAAGGCGATCTCTTTGTCGTTATACAGCGTACGCACGGTGACTGCGTCGTTGAGCGGGGTGAAGAGTCGCTCTTCCTTGATGATATTGGGTACCAGTTGCAGGGTGACCGCAGGCGCCTGCTGCCAACGTTCGTCATGCAACGCCTCGGGCAGCCCACCCGCCACCTTCATACCGGTGACCACAGGTCCATCTTTCGGCTGCACTGTCTTGTTGCGCAGGCTGTAGACGTAGTTGGCGATGTGCCAGCGATCCTCCAGGCTGACCGGATCCTTGTTGCCCTCTTCAGTGGCGCGATGCGCCGGCATCGGCGTACCAATGATTCCGATGGAGAGGCGGCTGTAGATCGCCTTGATGGTCTCGTCCTGCGCCTTCTCCGTGACATCCCTGGATTGGGTTGCACGCCAGGTCCAGGGCTTGGTCAGATCACGCGGCCAGATGCGATTGCCCCAGTCATCCTCCAGCTTCTTGCCGGAGAGGATGTTGCCGCGACCCTCGTCGCCGTGACACTCGGTACAGGATTTTTCGAATGCGGCCTTGCCTTTTCTCAGGGACTCTTCCGAGTAAGGCGCCTGACCGTCCAGCGGCTCCAGCTCGGTGATCACTCGAAAATCGGTCTTGGTGTAGAAACCATCGTCGTCGAAGGCCTCGTCATCCGCATCTTCCGGCGGCCAGGCCATGGTAATGTCGAAGCTCTTGATCACTGGAATCAGGCTGCGGATCTGCTCATCGCTCAACAGCGCACTGCCCTTGAGGCCCCAACCGGGCATGGCAGTACCTGTCAGACCATATTTGATCGTATTGAACAGGTCTTCATCCCGCGGCAGCTGGGTGCCCGGAGAGGTCTTGTATTTGAACAGCGCCAGGCTGAAATCACGGGGTTTGGGGTACATCAACTCGGCCGCGATACCGTCGCCGGCGCCCTGCTCACCGTGGCAGACCTCGCAACGGAGCTGGTAGAGATCCTTGCCCAGCATGTTCTGACGCCTGGCCAGCACAGCATCTTTCATACCGGTAACGGTCCTGGAGACCTGCGGGTCCCAGATGCGGGGCACCTGACCGTTGTAATCAAAGATAAAGTTGATGACGTTCCAGATGTCGTTTTCAGCGAGCATCTCATGCCAGACCGGCATGGCCGAGTTCCAGGGGGTACCCTCTTTCGGCAGTCCGGGGCCACCCGTGGCGATACGCCAGAAGAGGAACGCCTCCTGCAGCTGAGGGATGATGGTGGGGTCCTGAAAGTTGATCGGCTGGGGATTTAAGCCCTGACCATAGTGACCCTGGCCATCCAGCAGATCACCGTGGCAATAGAAGCAGTTCTGATAGTAGATATCACGTCCCGCCATGACCGATTCCTGATACATCTCCCAGCCCGCCTCCTTGTCTTGGGGCAGGGTATCGAGAATCTCCTGGCGCACCGGATTCTCCAGGCTCGCCAGGTCGTATCTCTTGTCGAATGCCTTGAGCGTCGCTGGTGGCGCGGGATGCACCTGGCGTAGTTCCACCGGCGCATCGTTGCTCGGCTTGACCATATTATAAGTGGTAAATCCGACGATCCCGGGGATGGCGATCAGAAACCCCCAGCGAAGAATTGCTTTATTGTCATCCCTCAGGGTCGAGATGATCGGAGCCTTGAATTCGGCCCACTTTGCGTCATCGAAGGCGAAGTAGAGCAGTATGCCGATGACCGTGATGATCATGTACTGCACCATCAGCGTCTGGGGCAGCAGCGGCGGGAAGGCGTTGTCGAATATCAGGTAGGCTGCAGCGGTAACCAATACCGCTTGCAAAAAGGCGGAAATCTTGAAACCTTTCATTGTTTTTTCTCCGCCAGAAAGTTCACGATCATCTCCAGCTCTTTCACCGTCATCTTCTCGGCGAAGTCGGTTGGCATGGCAGCGGGGAAGCCCTCTGCCAGCACCGCGTTGGGATCGAGAATGCTTTGGCGGATCTCATCCACAGCCAGACGGGCACCCACGTCCACCAAGCCGGGGCCGACCAGGGTATCGGCGCTGTCCATGGCATGGCAGGCGCTACAGGCATATTTACCCAGCGCCTCTTCCGCAGTCGCGGCAGGGGCAGCGACTGCTGCGGTGCCTGTATCGGTTGCGACAACTTCAGCGGCGGCCTCCGGCGAGGGCAAGGCCACTGTCACCTCATTGCCGTCCTTTGCCTGCAGGTAGGCGATAATGGCATCCATCTCCAGGTTGGAGAGCTGGATCGGCGCCTTGTCGACAGCCGGCATGGGAGACTCGGTATCGTTGGAGCCCTTCTTGCCCCAGGTCGCAACCACATATTTGCTGGGGGCCACCATCGATTCCAGAATATAGGCCGCTGCATCCTTCGCCTCGCCCTGATAGCGCTCGTCCGCCAGCCGTTCAGCCGAAGTCACAAGCATGTCCATATCCTGGATATCGGGTGCGCGCCCCAGCGGCGCCGGCTTGTGACAGAGGGTACAGGTACCCTTGTTGTTGAACAGATCCTCACCCAAGGCGACAAAGTCATCCATGGTCATGGAGCTCAGGTCGACCTGCGTCTCCACCGGCGCTTCACCTTCGAATTGCGGGAGCAGGTAGGTCACCAGGGTAAAAAGCAGGGTCAGGCCCAGACTGAAACCAAGGGTCTTGAGCAGCACATTGCCACCGGACCTTTCGGTTGGCTGGGTCATGCCGCACCTCCTTCAACCCCTGCCACTGGCTTGGGCTGTCTGGTGCCACTGAGATTGGCCACCCAGAACATGAAAAGTACACAGAGCAGGAACAGCACCGTGACGAGAGTGATCATATTGCCAGCATAAGCCATGGTGGGGATGAAGTTATCCGGCGAGTTGTCCTTCATCACCGTATAGACATGCCAGTGGGTCTTCACCGAGGAGCGCACATAACCCATCAACCCCATCAGCCAGGTAAAGGCGATAGGCAAGGCGAACAGCGCATACTGGGCGCGATCCGGAATCCGGCCCCAATGGGAAGGCAGGGTTTTGGCGTTCCTGAACATCAGGCTATCGATAACGATACCGGCGACGATTACCAGCAGGGTGGAGGCAACCTGCATCACCGAAGAGCCCACCTTGTAGACCGTGTTGGTGAAGTAGCCGTAGTAGACCCCGGCAAAGATGATATTCGCCACCGCCACCACATAGATGGCCACCATCAGCGCATTGCCGACTGGCGCCCAGGCGACCGTCGCCACCTTGTCGGAACGGCGATAGAGCTGAAAGGAGAGAAAGGTGACGATCAGCATCAGGTTCACCGCGATATTCTTCGCCGGCATGATACCCAGCGGCCCCAGGATATGGTGATGACTGCCGCCCAGTGCCGCGATCTCCGATGCGGAGAGCATCAGGGTGTGGGGCGTCACCCAGATCAGAAAACAGACCACCAGTACAAAGGCGATATACTTGATCATCCATTTGTAGCGATCGGAACCGTCGGTACGCGACATACCCGACCAGAGGTAGAAGTTACCCGCGAGCAGAATCGTGCCGATCAACACCGCCTGGACGATGAACAGCCAGGCCAGGATACCGCCCATGGCGGTGATGCCCATCTGCTGTGAATAGGCATAGATCTCGGCCATCAGCCAATAGCCCGCGAAGGGCAGCGGCAGGAAGGCGAGAATGGCGATGAAGTTGGAGGTATAGCCCATCCAATCGTAGTGGGCGCGCTTGGCGGTATCATTGGTACTGAGAAACTTGAATGCCGCATAGGCGCCAACCACGGCGCCGCCAAAGGCGATATTGGCGATGAAACGATGCAGGTTGATCGGGTTCCACAGCGGACCTTTCATCACCTCCCAGATATTCCCCACCACTGCGCCGACCTCATTGACACCGGAGGGCGCCATCATGAAGGTGGCCCAGGAGTTGGCGAGCACCATGATGGTCATACCGGCAGCGTTGAGCATCAACCCAAGGGTGAGATGCAGCCATTTCAGATTACCGTAACGGAATGCATTCCAGCCATAGTAATAGGTGTAGAGGAAAAAGGTCTCCAGAAAGAACAGCGCCGCATAGACCAGCCACTGAGCGCCGAACACACGCATCATGTAAGCCATAAAGTCCGGGTAGAGCAGAAACAGCGCCAGTGCCAGGGAGCCACCAAAGATCGCGGTGATGGAAAAGCCGGTGAGACTGATCTTCATGAACTCGTGGGCCATGTCGTCGTACCGCTCATCGCCGGTGAACACGCCTACCAGTTCGATGGTCAGGACAAACAGCGGCACCGCCAGCACCAGGGCCCCGAAGAAGAGGTGCAACTGAGCCAGCACCCAGACGATGGCGCGGCTGCTGATGCCCATATTCGGGTAGTCAGAACGGCTCGGCGTCGGGGCGGCGATGGGCTCGACAGCATCCTCCTCGGCGAGGGAAGGCGTCGCTTCAATAAACATCTGCCCTTCCACATGCACTCTGCCAACCGGGGAGATTCGTTCCAGCAGATCGCCGCCAGTCATGCCGTCCGCCGCCTGCACTGCCCCGGTCATCAGCAGGGAGAAGATCAGTGTCAGCAATAAGGTGGAGAACAGCCGGGGCAAGTAACCGACTGAGCTGTAGCTGTTCGATGTGTCTGTCATGCCTTCATCCAGCCGGTGTTAAATCTGCATTCAAGGGCAAACCCTGAATATTCATAATGAAATGATCCAGACCATAGAAAACGCCCAAAACGACCACGAAAGCGATGACGATGGCGATGAAACGGCTGGCGGTACCCATGCTTTTTTGTTCGTTCAACCTAGAATCCTCAGTTTACCTTTAGCCGTGATGGACGGTAACACCGCCGGAATAGATCAGCAGCCAATAGAAAAAGCCCAAAATCGCCACTAAGGCTGCGATGAACAACTTGGGACCCCAGGTGGTGTTTTCAGACTTCGGTTGCTCTGGCCTGTTGTCGTTGGGTGTCTCACTCATTCCTAATTCTCCTGCGCCTCATATTACTCTTGCTATTTTGTAACTATTCAGCTCCCTATGTCATGTCTATGTGTTCACACTGAAAATGCGGCCGTAGGAGCTGCCCATGGCTGCGACCAAAGGCGACAAGCCTTTTCGGCATAAAGCGACTAACGTCACTAATCGCAGCCATGGGCAGCTCCTACAGAGGCTGAATAGTTACGCTATTTTTAGCAAAAAATGGGCCAGCACATTGGCTTAATCTCAGCCAATGCGTTTCATATTGGCCATCCGCTAGATTCCACGGACTCTAATGCATTGACCCCTGTTGGAAATAGTCATTTTTTTCTGCGCAAATAACTTCATGCGGAGTCAACCGAAACGACTCCATGGGGCAATCCTCAGCCAGGTTTTACTGAACAATCCATTCAAGAGAAACGAAACTATATATCAATCTGTTCAAACAAGTAGATAGCCATCGACTGGTTATCAACGTGACAAACATTTCCTGATAAAACGGGTGAAAAGGAAAAATAGTTGAACAATGTATTCCGGTTACCACTCTTTGATTTGACCTTGTTGAATAAATCATTCAAATTCCTGCATGCGTCTTTCTATGGGAACTCATGCAGATCCAGCTACTTGGTTTCCATCGGGCCACGCTCCAATTCCCTTCCCCTGCGGGGGAGGGCTAGGGTGGGAGCGATATAAATAATGATGAATTTCATGCCTTTACTCGCCCTCACTCCAATCCCCTCCTGTGGGGAGTGGGAGTTGCTGGACGGACAGCACTTAGAGCTATTCTGGTCTGGCATGAATTCTGCTCGCCTCTTGAGGTGCTTGCAAAACTTCAATTCGTGCTTCCTGGCAAGGCGAAAATGCGCGCAGAAGCGGAGTTTACACGGAGTAAATGAGCATTCGAGCACATTTTCAACGCCGCCAGGGAGTGCGAAGAGGAGTTTTGCAAGTGCCTCTCTTGTGACCCCATAATCAGGAATCTAATAGTTAGATGACCCTACGTAACGAGACCCTGGACGTTCTTTGCCAAATGCTGCAAACCGGAGACGAGGCCGACCGCTGTTACTCCGCCCGCGCCTTGGGAAATCTGCGGGATACGGCCCCGGTAGAACTGCTGATCGAGCGTCTGAGAGACGAAGATCTGGATGTCGCCATCGATGCCGCTGAAGCGCTGGGCAAGATCGGCTCTACCGACGCGCTCCCCGCATTGATCGAGTCACTGGAGAACGATAACAGCGGCGAGCTCTGTGCTGTGATTGCCGAGTCATTGGGCAAGATCGGAAGTAGTGAGTCAGTAGATGCACTGCTCAAGATTCTGCTGGAACGCCCCCCTGAACTGGAGTGGGACGATGACTGGGATACCTGGTGGGATGTGCAGATGGAAGCGGTCAAGGCGCTGGGAACGGCCAAGGCGGAAATCGCCATCGACTCCCTGGCCAATTTTATCGACGATGACGAGCAGCAGGATATTGAGAGCGAAATCCTGAATGCCCTGGTCAACATCTCTGACAATGGCGTGGCACGGGTCATCGAGCGACTGCAGAATATCGAGAGTCGGCCTCAACATCGTCGTCGTGCTGCGCGTGCCCTGGCAAAGTCGACGACCTCAGCGGCTGCCGCGGCCCTCGGACGCGTCCTGATGGACAAAGCACCCGAAGTGCGTGCTGAAGCCGCCCTCTCCCTCGCTGCGCAAAACGCGGAAAAATACCTGAGTGCCCTGGTACTGATGCTGCGCGATCCCAGTGGAGAGGTCCGCGAGGCCACCATTAAAGCGGTCATACAACTGGCTGAAGGTGGGGCAAACTCGGACGATCTTCAGCAAGCACTCTACCCAATGCTGACCGATCCAAGTAGCCAGGTACGCGCCACACTCTTCACTACACTGCTGCCGGTGGTGCTCAACAACCCGCTCTCCGACAAGAATTTTGACGAGGTCGTACGAGGCATCAGCGATAGCGCTGCTGAAACCACCAGCGCCGCCTGCACCCTGCTGGGCGCCAACGGCAATCCGGCCGCTGTTGCCCCCTTGTTGGAGCTGCTCGACGATCCAAGCGGTCACCCCATGGCCCGCCGCGAAGCGGCACTCTCCGTGGGTAAGCTAGGCCAGATCGACACTGACGTAATCGAGACCCTGAGCAGAGCGGTGGGTGACAAACAGCAGCCCGTCCGACTGGCCGCGCTCACCGCATTGATGGCCCTGGAGACTTCAGGCAACAGCATAACGGAAGATGAAGAGAACCCGGTGCGACGTCCCCTGGCAATCGTCATCGATGCGGTCAATGGCAAGATTGCCGTTGTGGATGAATCCGCCCCTGCCGCCGAAGAGGCGGTCACGGAAGATGAGAGTGATACCCCGGAAGAAACCACCAGCCCTGCCACCGATCAGATACAGGGGCAGGCCGTGGAGTTCGATACGGATGCGATGAAAAGGATTGCTGAGCCACCGATCTCATCGGAGATCCTTGAAGAGCCGGTTCCTGAGCATATCGCAGAGGGTATCGCACTGCCGGAAACCCCGGCCAGGATCGTCCAGGAGGGTGAGGTAAAACCCGCCATCTCCACCCTCGACGCCATTGCCATGGAAAACGTCGAACTGATGCTCAACGACTCCGCCTCCGAAAAGGAGCCTGAGCACGATAAAGTCACCCAGGAGTACCTTGGTATCGTGGATGATAACAAGGAGATCATGCGGCGTATGCGTTCCATGCGAAGAATCAATGCCGAGCAAGATGTGCGCCGCCTGGGCGCCCGGGTTCTCGCCGAGACAGAAGAGGAGTCGGCAATTGAGGCCTTGATTCAAGCCCTCAGCGATGAGGACGAGCTGGTGCGCCGCGAGGCAGCCGAGGCAATTGGCGCAATCGGTCTGCGTAACCGTCACTTACCCAAGCTGACGGATGCCGTGGGCACACTGATCACCCAACTGGCAATCGGCGACATTGAACAGAGAGTCACCTGTGCCAGAAGCTTGAGCTATCTCGGCAACCGCACTGCCCTGGCGCCACTGATGGAAGCGACCAAGGCCCCGGAGTTCACCCTGCGTGTGCAGGCCACCGAGTCCCTCGCCCGATTGTCAGTCGACGCTCTGGAGCCGGAGGGGGCTGGCCACATGGTGGTTCGAGATGTACCTCCCCTGAGTGTCGCTCGCAGACTGATGGAGAGCCTGGATGACAAGGAGATGGGCGTTCGGGTCGCTGCGGCAAAAGGGCTGGCACAGGTCCTGAAACCGTTGAATGAGGAAACTTTCACCCAGAAAGCAGTCGAAAAGATCGTATCCAGCGTCAGCGTCGGTACAGGCGAAGAGGCCCGGTTGATCGGCAAGGCGCTGCGTCAGTTCGATACCAACCTTGGCAACAGGACGCTGCTGGCGCAACTCAAAGAGGCCGATGACAGCGTCAAACGCAGTGTATTAATCGAAATGATCGAAGAACTGCTCAGCCCTGACCAGGATCAGTCTGAGCAGGCCGCATAATAAATGACTTAGCAATCCAATCCAGGAGAAAAAGTATGAAAAAGCTTCTCGTATCCCTCAGCGTGGCGTGCCTCTGTGCCCTGCCGCTGGTCAGCCAGGCTGCAGCCTACAAGGAGACCACCGTTGCCGACGGCGGCACCATCACCGGCAGTGTGAAATTTACCGGTAAGGATCAAGCGCCGAAGGTCTATGGTATCGCCAAAGACAACGATGTCTGTGGTACCGGTGAACGCAAGATAGACTTTGTGCGCATCAACAACGGCCATCTCATGGATAGTGTGGTCTACCTGGAGAAGGTCAAAAGCGGCAAGCCCTTCCCCGCCGATGTGGGTGACGCCACGATCAACCAGAAGGGTTGTGAATTCAAGCCCTTCATGCAGGTCATGAGAAACGAAAGCAAGCTCCATGCGGTCAACTCGGATCCCATCCTGCACAACATCCACACCTACGAACTGATCCGTGGTGACGCCAAGGGCCCCAAAAAGACCCTGACCAACGTCAGCCAGCCTGATCCCGGCACCGTCACCAACACCATCAAGGTAAAACGAGGTCCCGCCATGAAGGTGGAGTGTGATGCCCATGACTTCATGCACGGTTTCGTGTTTATCGCCAAGAACCCCTACTTTGCCCAAGTGGCGGACGACGGCAGCTACAGCATCAAAGACGTACCCCCGGGTAAATACACCATCAAGGCCTGGCACGGCATGCTGAAGAATCAGAAGGACAAGGTAACCGTCGAGGCCGGTGGTACCGCCACCGTAGACTTCACCTTCAAGTAGGCATTCTGCTTTGACAGAATACCCATCGCGAATAGGTTTCCCCGGAAATCGCACGCCCTCCTTGCCCCGTGGCTGCGTTGCGATTCCTTGCAATAGACCGGCTATCACGCGTCATCGCGCCTTGCCACGGAACAAGGATGACGCACCCTTTCTCGGGAAAATCTATCCATGATGGGTATAAAACAGGCACGCCGACTCAGCCTGATGGACTACATGGCCATCATCGCCGGCGTCATCAATCTGCTGGTGATCGGCACCATCGTCGGCTACTGGTTTTTGCAATAAATGTTGTAACAATTCAGTCTCCGTAGGAGCTGCCCGTGGCTGCGATTAGCGACGATAGTCGCTTGGTTTGAAGATGTCGAAAAGGCTTGCTGCCTTTTGTCGCAGCCATGGGCAGCTCCTACGTCGGCATTTTCAGTGTGAAGACATGGGAATGGTATAGGGAACTGAATAGTTAGTGCCCGTCCAGAAACAAGGTCGTTCCCTCCCCCTGCGGGGGAGGGCTAGGGTGGGGGCGATCAAATGGCGTTGAATTTCATGCCATTACTTCCCCTCCCCCCAGCCCCCTCCCTGTGGGAGGGGGAGTTTCTGGACTGACACTAGTTACAAAATGCTTTCCACTCACGACTGAGCAACTTCAAAGAGAGCCTTTTGCATGCACGCACAGACTCAAACCGAGATTGAAGAACCCACCACCCTTCCCTCCTATGACTCCATTCTGCTGGCCGTGGACTCTTCGGATCACGCTAACCGGGGCATAGTCGAGGCGGTTGATCTGGCGCTTCACTACGACAGCAAACTGACTGCGGCCCATGTCTATGCCGCCAAGCTGCATGACGTCCGTTTTCGTCAAATGGAGGGGGGGCTGCCGGAGCAGTTTCGTGAAGAGCTGGAACTTGAGCGCCAGCGCGATGTGCACGATGACCTGATCACCAAAGGGCTCTCCATCATCACCGACTCCTACCTGGACCAGGTGGACAAGGCCGCCGAAAGGCTGACCAAGCCCATCGAACGCCGCTCACTGGAAGGCAAGAACTACCGGGAACTGGTCAATGAGACCAACAACGGCAGCTACGACCTGCTGGTGATCGGCGCACTGGGTCTGGGCGCGGTCAAGTCCAGCCGCCTCGGCAGCGTCTGCCAGCGCGTAGTGCGCCGCAGTAAGGTCGATACCCTGGTGATCAAGGAACCGACACGCTCGATCAGCGAGGGCCCCATCGTGGTCGGTATAGACGGTTCCAGCAAGGCCTATGGGGGTCTGCTTACCGCCCTCTCCCTGGCCAAGGCCTGGAATGTACCGCTCAAGGTGGTCTCCGCCTTTGACCCCTACTACCACTACGTGGCCTTCAACCGCATTGCCGGCGTTCTTTCCGAAGAGGCGGGACAGGTCTTCAAGTTCCAGGAGCAGGAGAAACTGCACGAAGAGATCATCGACTCGGGCCTGGCCAAGATCTATCAGGGCCATCTCTCCGTGGCTCAGAGCATCGCACGGGATCATGGCATGGAGGTTGAGACAGTCCTGCTCGACGGCAAACCGCATGCTGTGATCGCCCGTTATCTGGGTGAAGTGAAACCCTCGCTATTCGTGATGGGTACCACCGGTATCCATGCCGACCCCGAACTGGACATCGGCGGTAATACCGAATACCTGCTGTCTGATGCCCAATGCGCTGTCCTGTTGAGCCAACGCGAACACAGCCCCCAGGTCGATCGCCTGGCGGCGGTCACCACCTCCTGGACGAACGAGGCGGAGGACCGCATGCAGCGTGTCCCCTCCTTTGTACGCAGCATGGCGCGCATGGCGATCCTGCGTTATGCCCAGGAGCAGGGACACACCGTAATCACCGAGCGTATCGTCGAGGAGGCCACCGCCCAGCTCATGCCGGGCCATGCGGAACAGGCGATGGAGGAGATCGTCGGGGCCTATGATCGGGGTGAACTGAAACGCAAACCCGAGGCCAAAGAGGCCACCCGCTGGAGTGACGAGGCGACTCAACTGCTTCTCACGATCAAGGATCTCAGCCTGCGCGGCAATCTCGGCCTGCGGGCCGAGAAAAAGGCCCGTGCGGCAGGCTCACCGATGGTGGAGGAGTCCCATATCCGTTCCTTCCTCGACGACGACATAAAGACTGAAGCGTCCCATCTCGGCTCGAAGGCCACCATCGAGCATGAAGCGGAAAACTCCGTAGGGTGTGCTAAACGCAGTGAAGCGCACCAACATACTTGGCAGGCAGCCGCCCTGGCCCGCCTGATGCGGGTACCGGAAGGCTTTATGCGCGACAGCTCCAAACAGCGCATCGAGGCCTATGCCCAGGCCAATGGCCATACTGAGGTCAGCCTGGAGATTGCCGAAGCCGGCTTGGCGGAGGCGCGCGAAGCCATGGCCCAGACTGCTGAAACAACCGGCGCAAAGAAAACCGCCTGTCCCTTCGCCAATATGCTGAATCCTCAGGAGCCGGCACTGCAAGTGGGAGAGCCTGCCAATGAAACCCCAAGCAACTGGACAACCGAAGCGGAGGGTATGCTGGATAGTGTACCGCCAGGCTTTTGTCGGGACATGACCCGCAAGGCGGCCGAGACCATCGCCAGGCAGAACGGTCTGGAGCAGATCGACCCCGCCTTCGTGCAACAGGTGATGCAGACATTTCAGGCAGGCTCCGAGTCCAGTGAAGAGAGCATGACCTGGGAACTCGCCGCAAGAGAACGCATTGTCAAGGCGCCGGAGATGGTGCGCGGCATGCTGGTCAAAGAGATCGAAGGCTGGAGCCAACGGAAAGGCCTGGAACAGGTCACCGAAGCGGCCGTGGATGCGATCAAGCAGATCTGGGCCGAGCGCGGTGTCTTTCATCTGGATCCCAACGACCCCCGCAATAATAGCTGATTGTTTATCCGCAAATAAACGCTAATGAACGCTAATGAACGCTAATAATTTATTACAGACCCGCTTCCTCTGGTTCCCACGCTCCTGCGTGGAAACCCATACGGGAGTATCCGGCGAGTACGTTATGCATTCCCACGCAGGAGCATGGGAACGAGGAACGAGGATAAGTTGATCCAGTGAACAACGATCTCTATCTAATAGCCATCAACCTGACCCGCCGCTGCAATCTGGCCTGTGCTCACTGCTACTTGGATGCGGAAACCCGCCTTGAGGGTGGTGAGGGTGAGTTGAGCACCGACGAGGTCAAAGGCCTGCTGTATGAGATCGCCTCGCGTAGCGATGAGACCATGGTGGTGCTCACTGGCGGCGAGCCCCTGCTGCGGCGCGATCTGGAAGAGCTGGTCGCCCACGGCAGCCAGCTGGGACTCTCGATGGTGGTCGGCAGCAACGGCGTGCTGCTCAATGAGGCGCGGGTCAAGACACTCAAGGTCGCCGGGGTCATGGGCATGGGCATCAGCCTCGACTCCCTCGATCCCGAGCACCATGACCGCTTCCGCGGCTGTCCCGGCAGCTGGGAGAAGACCCTCGCCGGCATGGATCACTGCCGCAAACAGGACCTCCCCTTCCAGGCACACTTCTCGGTCACCGAGCAAAATGCCCATGAGGTGCAGTCGATGATCGACTTCGCCCAGGCCTGCGGCGCCCATGTACTCAATATCTTTTTCCTGGTCTGCACCGGACGGGGAGAATCCATGTCCGACATCACCCCGGCGCGTTACGAGCAGGTGCTCAAGCAGTTGGTAGAGGCCCAGGAGAAGACCCGGGACCTGATCATCCGCGCCCGCTGTGCGCCCCACTTCAAACGGGTCGCCTATGAGCATAATCCCGCATCACCGCTGACCCGCGCTCAGGGCTACGAAGGCGGTGGCTGTCTGGCCGGCATCCACTACTGCCGCATCACCCCCGAGGGCGCGGTGACCGCCTGCCCCTATATTCCTGATGAGGATGGCGCCCCCCAGGGAAGGGGTAGTGCCACGAGAGGCCGGACGCCGGTAGTGGCCAGTATCCGTGAGCAGAAGTTCTGGGAGATCTGGGACAACTCAGCGAGCTTCCAGCAGCTACGAAATCCAACCCTTGGCGGTAAGTGCGGTCAATGTGAATATCAGAAACTGTGCGGCGGCTGTCGCGCACGCCCTCTGGCAATGGGCGGCACCATCATGGATGCCGACCCCTGGTGCGGTTACATGCCGAGCGGCCAGCCCATCATCCAACCGCTGATTGAGCAACAGAACAGTACAGTTGCCTGGTCCCCGGAGGCGGCGCAGCGCCTGGAGCGGGTGCCAGGTTTTCTGCGCAAGATGGTACGCAAGCGCGCAGAGGCCTATGTGCAGGATCTGGGCGAGAGCCTGATCACCCCTGAGCACATGAGCAGCCTGGCGGCCAAACGCTTTGGTGACAAGTTTCCGGGGAAATGGCCGGACAATAGCTCCGGTACAGCGCAGAGTGAAGTCTCTTCCAGCGGCCTCGCCTGGACAACGGAGGCGAGGACCTATCTTGATGAGTTACCCGCTTTCCTGCGCGAGGGGGTGTTTGCCGTTGCTGAAGATATCGCCCGCAACGAAGGCCGTCTGGAGGTCAACATCAAGCTGCTGCATCGCCTCGAAGAGGAGGACGACACCGCGAGAAAGCTGTCCTGGGAAGCCGATGCAGAGAAGCTGCTGGAGACATTGCTGGCTGACCGTGAACCTCAAGTCAGGATGTTCGTTAAACCGAGCATGGAGGCCGCCGCGGAGCGTGAGGCCAAACGCCGCAATGCCATTATTGTCACCACTGAGGATGTGCAGAGAGTCATCGAGACGGATATGGCCGGCGTAGAATGGGAGCCTGACGCCCTGGCGCGAGTGGAGTCAGCCCCGGAATTCGTCCGTGCAGGCATCAAAAAGGCGGCGGAATTCGGCGCCCGGCGTGAAGGACTGGAGCGGATCACCAGTAAAGACCTGACCCGCTTCCGCAACCGCGCCATGATGAAGGCGGTACGCCGCATGAAGGGCTTCGGTCTGAAAGAGCTGAATTTCGACGCCTTCGATATTGCAAAAAAACGCGTACCGCGGCTGCAAGAGAACGAGCAGGCGGAGCAGCGTTTCTCGGAGATCCGCAACTATGTCGAATCCAAGCAGGCACCCGACGGCAGCGGCCTGGGACTACTCGACAGGGAACTGTTGGACAGAATGAAGGCTGAATTGAAGGAATGAGATTTAGGGCCGCGGAAAAAATGATTTGTCCGAAGATCACATTCATATTTGGGTGAGATTTGGGCGATTTGATTGAGCAAATCCGCAAGACTAGCTGGACTAATTTGAGGAATTTGCGATTGAAAATCGTCCAAAGATTGCCCGAAGAGGGGCGTGAGATAGGACAAATCTTTTTTTCCGTGGCCCTTACTAAGAGGAACGTTGAATAGCCGACATGCGCAAGTGAGGGTGTCGACGGCAGGGATGCCGTCGTCAAGCCTACAAGGAAGTATTCACGGCGCCCCTCGCCTGGGCATATCGGCTATTCAATGACCGCTTTAATAAGACACATCTCTGCTGCTCAATAAACAGGTTATGCACGAAACAGACGTATTGATCATCGGCGGCGGCATCTCCGGTCTCTCCACCGCATGGTGGCTTACCCGACATGGCATCAACGCCGAGGTATGGGAGTCTGATGATCGTGCCGGTGGGAAGATCAGAACGACTTCCGATCAGGGCTATCTGACCGAACGGGCCGCGGGACTGCTGGTCAACTACCGCCCAGAGGTAGACCAACTCATGCAGCAGACCGGCCTGGAGAGAGACAAGCTTACCCGCGATGAAACCCTCAAGCGCTATATCGTTCACCAGGGCCGACTGACCCATGTGCCGATGGAAATGCCCGCGCTGATGGCTTCATCGCTTTGGAGCTGGAAAGCGAAACTGCGCTTGATGACGGAGATTTTCGTGCAGCGCGGGGGCAACGAAAGTGAAACCGTCGCCAGTTTTATCTCCCGCCGTCTGGGCAGGGAGATTCTGGAAACCGCCATCGACCCTTTCATCACCGGCATCCTGGCTTCCGATCCGGACAAGGCCGAAGCACGTGCGGTACTGCCGCGTCTCACAACACTGGAACAGCGTTACGGCAGCCTGACCATGGGCATGCTGGTCAATGCGGTATTAAAGCGGAGACGGGCGAACAAGGCGGATACCTTCTCTTTTCAATCCGGCATGTCGCAACTGACCAACACACTGGCCAGAGCCAAGGGGGTTGAACTCCACTGCGGCATGAGGGTTTCAGAGATCCGCAAAGACACAGAGTGCTGGCAGGTCACTGCCAAGACCGCTTTCGGTCATCGCACCATCAGCACCCGCGAACTGGTCATCAGCACACCGGCCTTTGTTGCCAGCAGGTTGCTCAGGGATACAGATGAGGAACTGGCCGGTTTGTTGTCGGAAATCGAATACAGCCCGGTAGGGGTTCTTCATCTGGGTTTGCAGGAAAAGAAAATATCCCAACCACTGGACGGAACGGGATTTCTGGTCTCCAGGCGGAACAACCTGCCCTTCAATGGCAACCTGTGGATGAGCAAACTGTTTCCTGGCCGGGCGCCGCAAGGTCAGGCCCTGCTGTCGATCTATCTGGGTGGCGCTCAACGCCCTGAACAGTTGCAACAGAGCGACGAACGGACCCTATCCTCGGTAATGGAAAAGCTTGCACCCTTGATGGGTATTCACTGTGACCCCAATTACGTCAGAATAGACAGACACGAGCAGGGCCTGCCGCTGTACCATGGCCAGTATCAACAGCGCATTGAAACCATTGATGAACGCCTGCGTCTGTTGCCTGGACTGCATCTGAATGCAAACTATATCGGTGGTGTCGCTGTGCGCGAGCGAATATTTCAGGGCAGGCGCACGGCACAAACGATAATCCGGGCATTGACAAAACAGGCGCAGGAAACACCCATGCAACAACCCGTTGCCATTGCGCAATAGTGACGGGTACATTTTTACGACTATGTCCGATACTGACAGCAACAGCTTGAATGAGCAGCCACCCTTCAGCCCACTCCGGTTGATTTTGATCGTGCTGCTGATCCTGCTCGGTATCTCCAGCGCCGCCCAGTGGTATTCAGGCAACGTCACCATGCCGCGTTATTGCCAGGACCCGGTTCAAACCATCGAGAGAGTGCGTAAGGTTCTAACGGAGCAGACCCCCGCCGGCGATGGGGATCGAAAACCCTATATCATTGCTGCACGCCTGACCTTTCTCATTCCACGGCAGAGTAACGAACCGCTTGATGATTACATTGCACGCCTGCAGATGCACATAGACAAGCAATGCCGATAACCCAGCCGCCACCACCAGCCACCCGCATGGGCCTGTTTAAAGGCTTCATGGGTATCTTTCTGCCCTTATGTCTGGTGTTGGCCGTTGTCGGGTCGATGCACTATTACACCTTCTACACCACGGAGCGATCAGCCCGGGAGGCGAGTGAATCCCTTAACGTGGATCTGGCCAGGAGAATGGTGGTTTCAAACATTGCCTCCATTGCCGGCGACCTGATGTTTCTGGCCGAACACATCAAAGGGCAGGGGCTGCTGGACGCGACCAGCACTGAAGACAGGCAACGAATTGCCCAGGAGTTTTCCGTGTTTGCCGCAAACAAGGGCCTCTACGATCAGATCCGGTTCCTGGACAGTAGCGGGATGGAGGTCGTTCGGATCAACTACAACAGCGGCAAACCCAAATCTGTTCCAAAAGGCGATCTACAGAACAAGGCTAGCCGATATTACTTTCGCGAGGCCATGGCCCAGGTTGAGGGAGGTATCTATCTCTCTCCCTTGGACCTTAACATCGAAGGGGGACAGATAGAGTATCCCCTCAAACCCATGATCCGCTTCGGTACCCCGGTATTCGACAGTCATGGCAACAAACGGGGGATTATTCTGCTCAACTATTTCGGTGCGCGGATGATCGATGACTTCACCCTCGCCGCGGCAAATATCGCCGATCACATTGAGTTGATTAACCGTGATGGATACTGGCTCAGCAACCCGCAAGAGGAGAATGAATGGGGTTTCATGTTCGGCAAAGAGACCCGCTTCCAAAAACGCAGTCCGTATGCCTGGCAGTTGATCACGCGTAAAGAAAGCGGACAGTTTCAGACCAAGGATGGCATGTTTACATTCACCACCATCCATCCGTTGCAGGCGGCGCTGGAGGCG
>CBDVCD010000034.1:0-19778 GCA_965372385.1 uncultured Gammaproteobacteria bacterium
GATTCGCCCCCAGTGATTTTCGCTTCAAACGGTTAAACCCGACAGCCTCCTAGTCCCGGCTTGTAAGCCAAACAAAATTTCCCGGAGTTTATGCATGGCGCGCGTTACCGTTGAGGATTGTCTGGATTATGTGGATAACCGTTTCGACCTGGTGCTGCTGGCCACCAAGCGTGCGCGGCAGCTGGTGAACGGGGTTGAACCCCTGCTGCCTTGGGAGAACGACAAACCCACGGTGATGGCGCTACGGGAGATTGCCGATGGCCTGATTACCGATCAGGATGTTGGGAAAAAGAACGAAGAAGAGATTGTGATCGACGATGAGTTCGCCGCTATAGAGACCTCTCCCATGAGCCACGGCGGCAAGTGACAACTCCCTTGCGCCGGCAGTAATCGGCTGTCGGCCGGCAGACCTTATTCTGCAATTGATCTTGCATCCTGGGGGGAAATCAGCACAGAATCCGACATATGCCTGTGACAGAGTGCTGAATGAGCAACCCCCTGAGTGCGCCAGTCAATCTATCTGAACAGAATCAGGATGTGCCACGCTTCCTGATCAGTGACCTGTGCGTCTCGCTTGAAAGCTATCTGAGGCAGGAGCAGATCCGCGAGGTCTACCGGGCCTATCTGTTCGGGGCCGAGGCCCACTCAGGTCAGCACCGCAAGACAGGCGAGCCCTATATCTACCATCCGGTGGCGGTGGCGCGGATCCTGGCCGGCATGCGCATGGACTATAAGTGTCTGATGGCGGCCATCCTGCATGACGTCATCGAGGACACCCCCACCGCCAAGGAACAACTGGCGGAGATCTTCAGCAGTGAAATCGCCGAGCTGGTGGACGGGGTCAGCAAACTCTCCAAGATCGATTTCAACTCCCAGGCCGAGGCCCAGGCGGCAAGCCTGCGCAAGATGCTGCTGGCCATGACCAAGGATATCCGGGTTATCCTCATCAAACTGGCGGATCGGCTGCACAACATGCGCACCCTGGGGGTGATGAAGCCGAAGAAGGCCCGCCGCATCGCCCGGGAGACCCTCGATATCTATGCCCCCATCGCCAACCGGCTGGGTATCAATAGCATTCGTCTGGAACTTGAGGATCTGGGTTTTGCCGCCCACTGGCCGGTGCGCCATCGGGTGCTCAAAAAGGCGGTGGCGGATACCCGTGGGCACCACCGGGAGCTGGTGGAAAATGTCGAGACCGCGATCCGTGGGAGACTGGAACAGGAGGGGCTGGCTGGCCAGGTCTTCGGTCGGGAAAAGCATCTCTTGAGCATCTACCGCAAGATGGTACAGAAGAAACTCTCCTTTTCCGAAGTGGTGGATGTGTTCGCCTTCCGCATCGTGGTGGATCGGTTGGATACCTGCTATCGGGTGCTGGGCGCGGTGCACAATCTCTACAAACCCATGCCCGGTCGTTTCAAGGACTATATCGCCATTCCCAAGGCAAACGGTTACCAGTCCCTGCATACGCTGCTGTTTGGTCCCCAAGGAATACCCATCGAGATCCAGATCCGTACCGAGGAGATGGATAAACTGGCGGAGTCTGGTATTGCGGCACACTGGATGTACAAGAGCGGCGATACCGGTGGTCAGTGGGTGAAGTCCCGAGCCTCAGACTGGCTGCACAATCTGCTGGAGATGCAACAGGGTGTGGGTGACTCGGTGGAGTTCCTCGATCACGTCAAGGTGGACCTGTTTCCCGATGAGGTCTATGTGTTTACGCCCCGGGGGCGCATCATGGTGTTGTCGAAGGGGGCGACCGTGGTGGATTTTGCCTATGCGGTACACACCGACGTGGGCAATACCTGTGTCGCGGCCCGGGTCGATCGGCGGTTGGTACCCCTGCGTACCAGACTGTTCAATGGCCAGACCGTGGAGATCATCAATTCGGAGACGGCCAATCCCAGTCCGGCCTGGTTGAATTTTGTCGTTACAGGCAGGGCACGGGCCAACATCCGGGCCTTTTTGAAGAACCTGCAGAGACAGGAGGCGGTAGGCCTGGGACGGCGTCTGCTGGAGCGTGAGCTGACCCTGCTCTCGCAAAATCTCGGGAAGGTCAGTCAGGAGCGTATCGAGGCGCTGCTGCAGGAGTACCGACTTGCCAGCCTGGACGATCTGTTGGCCGAGATTTCCATGGGCAACAGGATGTCGCTGTTGATCGCCCGGCGCCTGGTGGGAGAGGAGGTGACTGCAGCTGAAGAGATGTCACTAACCCAGGATGAGCCTTCCGGCGTGCTCTTTATCAAGGGCACTGAAGGGATGGTGGTGAATTATGCCAGATGTTGCCGACCGATCCCCGGGGATGCGATTGTCGGCGTCTTCAATCCAGGTAAGGGCATAGTGATTCATCGCCAGGGCTGCAGCAATCTGGGCGACTATGCAAAACATGGCCATAAATGGATCGAAGCCGAGTGGGAAAATGATGTGCAAGCGGAATTTGCTACCGAGATCAGGGTCGAGGCAGGCAACCGCAGAGGGTTGTTAGCGACTGTGGCCTCGACCATCTCCGAGCTTGGCTCCAACATTGAACAGGTCAGTTCTGAAGAGCGGGATGGCATTTCGACGACGCTGGTTTTCGTGGTAACCGTCAAGGGCCGCCAGCATCTCGCGCGGATCATGCGGCATGTGCGCCGCGTGCCCTCCGTGATGAAGATATCCCGCCAGCAATTAAAGACATCGAAACATAAATAGTTTACGTTCCGGAAACACCCCAGGGAGAGGTGTTTCTGGACCCTAACGAAATAGTTCAGGAGTTACCCAATGAGTCGTGAGATTATCAGCACCGATCAGGCCCCTCAGGCGATCGGTACCTATTCCCAGGCGGTCAAATGCGGCAATACGGTCTATCTTTCGGGCCAGATTCCCCTGCTGCCTGAGAGCATGGAGATGGTGGAGGGTGATATCGAGGCGCAGATCCACCGGGTGTTCGAAAATCTCCAGGCCGTGGCCAGAGCCGCCGGTGGCAGCCTCGCGGATGTGGCCAAGTTGAATGTCTTTCTTACCGATCTGACGAATTTCCCGATCGTCAATCAGGTGATGGCGGAATTTTTCACGGAACCCTACCCGGCGCGGGCGGCCATCGGTGTGGCGGCGCTACCGAAGGATGCGGGGGTGGAGATGGATGCTGTCTTGGAGTTGGTGAGAAATGCGGGTTAAGCCATAACTTACTGCGAATTAAAGTAATTCAGGATCTAACCGATAGCTTGGTTGTGCCCTGTGGAGACAACAGGGTTGCATTCCATGTGGCGGATCAATCCTGATGGACAACCAGTTCGAAAAGTTAATTGATATCAATATCAGTGGCCGCGTGTTTGCGATCTGTCAGTCCAGGCGGGTCGTGGATCCGACCATTATCAGTTATTACACCGACATCCTGCGTCAGGCGGTACAGGCCCATCTGAATGAGGAGTGCAGCCTCAGCGATTTCAACCGGATCCTCACTGAACAGGCGGTATGGCTGGAATCGGAGATCGATCAGATGGCGCCATCACGTCCTGAAAAGCGTTCCGCTACAACCTTAGAGGAATCACCCTTAGAAGTTGGTCCACAAACTGAAGAGAGCGAACCACAGAAAAAGCCCTCTGGTTATATCCCCCAGGCTAAGTCGATGCCGGAACGATTGGCGGATCAACGCGCCGGGATGGAGCGTCTATTGGAAAAGGATTGCGTGACCCTGAAACTGATTACCCCCAGTCAGGCCAAACACTTCAAACGCCGGTTGTTGGGGCAGGAGCCGGAGAAGGCGGAACAGGAGCTGGTGGCGGAACTGCGCAATATCCTGCATGAGCAAGTGCGGAAATTTATCCGGAAAAATGAGGGGGGCCCCTGGGACACGGCCACCCTGCAGCATGAGCTGCGCATGGATATAGTCTCCACCCGTACGCTACGCTCCCTGGTTACCCTGGCAAGGGAGCTGTTGATGGAAAGGGAGCAATGGCGGCAGAAAAACAAAAGCAGTCTCTCCGGCCGCCTGTTTGGCGGTAAAATAAGATTCAACAAATAGCGACTCTTCCATTTCTTATACGGGGCGCCCTCATGGGAAAGAAATACGATTCCATCAATGAAAAGCTGACCGACTTCATTATCCGACAGCAGATCTTCTTCGTGGCCACGGCTGCCGCGGATGGCCGCATCAATCTCTCGCCGAAAGGCATGGATAGTCTGCGCATCATCAGCCCGAATCGGATTGTCTGGCTCAACCTGACCGGCAGTGGCAATGAAACCGCTGCCCACCTGCGGGAAAATGACCGGATGACCCTGATGTTCTGCGCCTTCGAGGGTGAGCCTAAAATCCTCAGGCTGTATGGTCACGCCAAGATCCATCATCCCGAAAGCCCGGAGTGGGAGGCCCACATCGGACGCTTTCCCAGTCTGCCCGGCGCCAGGCAGGTCATTGTCATGGAGGTGGATCTGGTGCAGACCTCCTGTGGTTTTGGAGTGCCACTCTTCGCCTACCAAGGAGATCGGGAGATGCTCAAGGAGTGGGCGAACAAGAAAGGCGAGGAGGGCATCAAGGCCTATTGGAAAGAGCGCAACAACGTCAGTCTGGATGGCAAACCCAGCGGGATCTAAACGGTATTTCCTGCTTCATCGCGAAACAGGGCGTGTCGATCTTCCTGAACGCTCAGCATCACAGGGCACAATAAACAGTCGGGGAACGAGCAGCGCATTTGTTGTCCATGGCATGCGCCGCTGCTACAAAGCTCGTTCCGCTTGACAACGATTTCAGCTTGTACTATCAAGCGTTCTGGCTCAAGTGTGGTGAGAATGCCCCCCAGCGGCGGACGCGCTTGGAACACCAATATTAATAAGAAGGACACGTCATGAAAAAAGATCCAGCGTCCAAAGCACAAACCCTGCCCAGAGGAGTCATGCTGAACGCCTACCCTGACAGCATGGGTAAAAAACTGTCGGACACTGTTGAATTACTCAAAAGGCCTGAGCTCAAGGATGCCTTTTCGCTGTTCTACATCCTTCCCACCTTTTTCAACAGCGACCTGGATCGCGGCTTTTCCATTATCGATTACAACATCAACGAAGAGCTCGTGAGCCACCAGGATCTGGATGAGCTCAACGAACTGGGTATCCAGATCAAGCTCGACCTGGTGCTCAATCATCTGTCCGTACGCTCGCCGCAGTTCAAGGACCTGTTGAAAAACGGCAAGGACTCGCCCTACAGGGACTTCTTCATCGACTGGGACGAGTTCTGGGAGGGCCAGGGTACCGTGGGACCGGATGGACAGGTCACGCCGTACAAAGAGCATCTGGAAAAGCTCTTCATGAGAAAGCCCGGTCTACCGATACTGAGGGTGCGCTTTCCGGATGGCGCCCTCAAGACGTACTGGAACACCTTTTACCAGAAAGTGGATTTCGATGAGATAAGGGCCAGTGACTTCGCCGACATCAAAGGGCTCGATCCGCAGGAAGCACAAGCCATCGCGGACCACGTCAAGATCGTCATTGAGGAGAAAGGGTTCCTGGAAGGCGTGGACCTGGAGCACATCGCCCAACATAAGGACGCAATTATCGGGGCTGTCTGCAGTAAGCGTGAGTACCTGGGCCAGATGGATCTCAATGCCCGTTCCGAGCTGGTCTGGGAATTCTACGACGAGACACTGCGCAAACTCAGCGAACACGGCGCCAGGATTATCCGCCTCGACGCTTTCGCGTACCTGCACAAAGAGCCCGGCCAGCCGAATTTCTTCAACCGGCCCGGCACCTGGGATTATCTGCAACGCTTGCGGGGCATTGCGCAAAAATATGAGCTGACCATCTTCCCCGAGATACATGCTGAATACGGTGCCGGTATCCACGAAGAAATCGCACGGGAGGGCTACCCCATCTACGATTTCTTTTTCCCCGGACTCGTGATCGACGCCCTGGAGCGGGGCAGCAACGAGGCCCTGTTGCGCTGGATGGCGGATATCGAGGCCAAGGGGTTCCAGACGATCAATATGCTCGGGTGTCATGACGGGATCCCGGTGCTCGACCTACGAGGTAAACAGGTCAACGGCTCCTACCGGCCGGGCCTGCTGAGCGACGAGCAGATCGACGCCACCATCGAGCGTATTATCGAGCGGGGTGGCCTGACCAAGAACCTGTACGGCGCCGACGGCAAGAAGATCGACTACTACCAGGTCAACGCAACTTTTTTCAGCGCCCTGGGGGAGGACGAGCGCAAGCTGCGCTTGGCCCGTGTAATCCAGATGTTCATGCCCGGTGTCCCGCAGGTGTGGTACCTGGATCTGTTTGCCGGCACCAACGACTATGCGGCGGCGCAAAGGGGGCGTACCGCGGGACACAAGGAGATTAACCGCACCACCTTAAAAATCATCGACATCGAGTCCGGACTGAAACGCCCCATCGTGCTGGACCAGCTCGCCCTGATCCGGCTGCGCAACACGTCACCGGCGTTCACTGGTGAGATGAAGATCTTCGAGACCGAGCCCCACCGGTTACACATCTCCTGGCAACATCCGGAAGCGACCGTAACCTTGAAGGCCGATCTGCGCCAGCACAGCTTCACGATTTACCAAGGCGAAGATAGGGACGAAGAGGTCCTTATGTCCTTCGAGTCTTAGGCCCATCGAATTTCTACAGTAACTGCACCGGAGCACGAAAATGAGAATCCTTGCGACCGATCTGGACCGGACACTACTCCCGAACGGAAGCTGGCCGCCGGATCCCGGCGCCATCGACCTCTTCAATGAACTCACGCAAAGACATGAGGTGCTGGTCGTCTATGTGACCGGAAGGAATCTTAACCTGACCGAGCATGCGATCAGGGAGTTCGGTGTCCGTTATCCCGATGTGCTCATTGGCGACGTCGGCACCTCGATCCGCCGGTACGAGCAAGGCGGCTGGAAGCCCTATGGCGGCTGGGATACCCATGTGAAGCAGACCAGCCCCAGGTGGGATGCGGAGGCGGTGCGTAGCGCGGTAGCCGGGCTGGACGGCCTGACCGAGCAGGAGCGCGAGCATTGCGGCCCGTTCAAGCAGAGCTACTATGTCGACCATGACAGGAGCGAGGCCGTTCTGAAGGCCGTCGACGAACGAGTCAAAGGCAAATTCGACGAGGTCATCGTCTACAGTTACGATTCTCAATCCGGCAAGGGCCTGCTCGACTTTCTTCCACAAAGCGCAACCAAACAGACCGCGCTCGAATACATCGCCGAAAAACTTGGCGCCAACAAATCGGATGTCGTCTTCTGTGGCGATAGTGGTAATGACGTCTTCCCGCTCACGGCGGGCTTTGCCGGCGTCCTGGTGCGAAACGCGGACGACCAGCTCGTCGCCAGCGTCAAGCAGGCGGCTGACGCGCACCCTGAGCTCAAGCTTTACTTTGCGAAAGGCGGTTTCAAGGGCCTGAATGGTTTCTACACCAGCGGCGTCATCGAGGGTGCCTACCACTACGGAATTTTCTACGACGCCGACTGAACCAGCTCTCGGCATACAGCTAAAATATAGCGGATGACCTCGCTCACGTAAGCGCTGACGCTACCTCACTATTAGTGGCGGGAAAAAAAAGGTACTATCCGCGTTCACTTCAAAAGGATAATGAGGAGACATACCAATGATTAGAAAATTGTCTATTGCAGTGGGCGCCAGCATAATTCTAATGAGCGGCCTCGCCAGTCAGGCATCGGACGGTTGTTTAACCGCAAAGGGAAAAATAGCCAATAACGCACAACCTGACGGTTCCACCCTGGGTGTGGTAGCGCTAAGGCTGGGTAAAGAAAAACTCAGATGTGGCATTATCGGCGTGCCACACTTTCCAAGTCCGCCACACTTCAGGCACACCATCGTGTGCGACAATAAAGTATCCTCCGGTGAGGCGCAGGCACAGGTAACCTTCGATACGACTTTTCTTGGTGATCCCACTGACATTGAGTCCTGTCCCATTGATTCTCCCGGTGGCGAGATCTCCTTTTCTTTCGAGGAGGTCTCCATCCCCGATCCAGTCACGGCACGCGGTGCCTTTCAGGGTATTACCGATGAAGGCGGTATCTATGTTAAGGGCGAATACAACTGTGATGGCGGAATCGTGATGAAGTTTGACGGGGAATTGTGCTTCGACGAAGACGACGATTGACATAGAAAGACAAAACCCCCGCTACGCCGGGGGGGGGGGGCGTTGAATTCCAGGTTCTGCAACCATGAAATTGCAGCAGGCTTGAACAGCCAGTCAGTGGTTGATTTTACCTTTGATGTCTCATTCGCCATAGAGGGTTAGCGTCACCCGACGCCGCTGCGAATGGGTGCGGTGCTCCCACAGATAGATGCCCTGCCAGGTACCCAGTCCGGGTCGGCCATTGACGATGGGAAAGCCGAGGTCCATCTGGGTGAGGATGGAGCGGATATGCGCCGGCATGTCGTCCGGTCCCTCCTGGATATGCTCGAACAGACGATCGCCGTCCGGTACCAGCCGGGCCATGAAGCGCTCCAGATCCGAACGCACCGTGGGGTCGGCATTCTCGCACAGGATCAGCGAGGCGCTGGTGTGGTGGATGAAGAGCTGGCAGATGCCGGTACGCATCCCGGCCTGTTGAATGACATCCGCCACCTGCCGGGTGATATTGGTCGTCCCCCGGCCACGGGTCTCGAAGGTCAGCGTCTCCTGAAGCACCATCTTTTATTTCTCCTCGTCGATCCAGCATGCTGGAACCCAGTGTGGTGTAACGGATAAAGTATACCTATCAGTGCATACTTTATCCGTTACACCACACGAATAGTTTACTTGGAACCTATCCCGATTGAAAAAGGTCACCCCCCCTGAAAGTCTGGAAGAGAGGCCGGTCACCAGCCTGAAACGGGTCGGCCCCAAAGTGGCTGAGAGGCTCTCCCGGCTGGGTATACACAACCTGCAGGATCTGCTCTTCCATCTGCCTTTGCGCTACCAGGACCGCACCCGCATTCAGCCCATTGGTTCGCTGCGGCATGGGGATCAGGCGGTGATCGAGGGCGAGGTGGAACTGACGGAGGTCAGGTTTGGCCGCCGCCGCTCCCTGCTGGTAAGCCTGGCGGACGGTAGCGGCAGCCTCATCCTGCGCTTTTTTTATTTCAATACGGCGCAGCAACACGCCCTGAGCCGTGGCGCCCGGCTGCGCTGTTTTGGCGAAGTGCGCAACGGACCCAACAGCCTGGAGATGGTGCACCCGGAGTATCAGCGGGTCGAACCGGATGAACCCTTGGCGGTGGATGAGCATCTGACCCCGATCTATCCCACCACCGAGGGCGTGCATCAGCTGACCCTGCGGGGTCTCACCGACCAGGTGCTGAGCCTGCTGGAGCAGACGCCGTCCGGACTGCGGGAGTGGCTGCCGGCAAGCCTGTTGGGTCGCTTCCGCCTGCCGGACCTGACTGTGGCGATCCGGTATCTCCATCGTCCGCCACCGGATGCGCCGCAGGATCAGCTCCTCGCGGGTCTGCATCCGGCCCAGCAGCGTCTCACCTTCGAAGAGTTGTTGGCCCATCAGATCAGTCTGCGGGAGTTGCGGGAACAGCGCCGTCGGTTACTTGCTCCCGCCTTGTCCGGCAACAGCCGGCTGCGCCACCGGTTGCTGCGGAACCTGCCGTTTCAACTTACCGCCGCGCAACAGCGGGTGACGAAGGAGATCGAGCAGGATCTTATCCAGCCTCTGCCCATGCAGCGTCTGGTGCAGGGGGACGTGGGTTCGGGCAAGACCATTGTCGGTGCCCTGGCGGCCCTGCAGGCGATTGAATCCGGTCAGCAGGTGGCGTTGATGGCCCCGACCGAGCTGCTGGCGGAGCAGCATCTACACAATTTTGCCAGCTGGCTTGAGCCCCTTGGGGTGGCGCCAGTCTGGCTCACCGGGCGGCTGAAAGGCAAGCCCCGCGAGTCGGTGCTGGCAGCGGTGGCGGAAGGCTCGGCCCAGCTGGTAGTGGGCACCCATGCCCTGTTCCAGCAGGATGTGGTGTTTGCCAGACTGGGTCTGGTGATCATCGATGAGCAACATCGCTTTGGCGTCCATCAGCGGCTGGCGTTACAGGAGAAGGGGCAGTCTAACGGCCATACACCCCACCAGCTGATCATGACCGCCACACCGATTCCACGTACCCTGGCCATGACCGCCTATGCGGACCTCGATCTCTCGGTCATCGATGAGTTGCCACCCGGACGCAAACCGGTCACCACGGTGGTCATTCCGGACACCCGGCGGAATGAGGTGATGGCCAGGGTGCGGGTGGCCTGTGCCGAAGGTAGGCAGGCCTACTGGGTCTGTACCCTGATCGAGGAGTCAGAAGCCCTGCAGTGCCAGGCGGCGGAGGATACCGCCCGGTTGTTGGCGGAAGCCCTGTCTGAGCTGCAGGTGGGGCTGGTGCATGGTCGGGTGAAGTCGGACGAGAAGGAGCGGATCATGTCTCACTTCAAGTCCGGCGAGCTGGAGCTGTTGGTGGCCACCACGGTCATCGAGGTGGGGGTGGATGTGCCTAACGCCAGTCTGATGATCATCGAGAATCCGGAACGGCTTGGGCTTGCACAGCTGCACCAGTTGCGCGGTCGGGTGGGGCGGGGTAATGTCGAGAGCCACTGCGTACTGATGTACCATGCGCCCCTGTCACAGAATGCCAGACAACGTCTGGCAATCCTGCGGGAGACGAGTGACGGCTTTCTGATCGCCCAAAAGGATCTGGAGATGCGTGGCCCCGGGGAGGTGCTCGGCACCCGCCAGACCGGGGAGATGCAGTTGCGCATCGCCGATCTGGTGCGGGATCAGGTCCTGCTCGACGATGTACGGGAGGCGGCCGACCTGCTGCTGAGCCAGTATCCGGAGAATGCCCGGGCACTGGTCAGACGCTGGTTGGGTCAGCGGGCCGATTACGGAAAGGTTTAGGCTGTGCGATAATCCTCCTTTTTAAACGGTGAAGAGGCAGTGTCGGCCCAGATTTCAGACAAGTCCGTACTCGAGCCCAACTGGGCGGAGTGGAGGCTCCAGCGGTTTTTCAATATATCGGCCAGTGTGCAGGGCTGGTTACGTGATGAGGGATCGCTGACCCGCCGGGTCGTTGAGGCCTGTGGTGAAGGCAGATTTCGGGTGCGTCTGCTGCATCAGGGATGGGGTAGACCACTCTACAGCGAAGGCAGGGTATTGAGGCTCAGGCGGGGAGAGGCTACCCTGATTCGGGAGGTCGAACTGCTTTGTGACGAATGCCCCTGGGTCTTTGCCAGAACGTTGATTCCCGCAACCAGCCTGAAGGGGTCTGCCCGTCGCCTGACCCGGCTGGGCGAAAAACCCCTGGGTGCGGTACTCTTTTCCGACCCCAGGATCATACGCGGCATTACCCAGATGGCCAGGCTGCAACCACGTCATCCCCTATTCGCGGCGGCGACTGCCCATCTTGAGCAACAGCCGAAGGAGTTGTGGGGACGCCGCACCCTGTTTTATATTGCCAGACGTCCCCTGTTGGTCAATGAGATCTTTCTGCCCGATATCCCAAATAGCGAAAATCCATGAGTTCGCATGAAGTGAGGATCAAGGATTTACAAGTCGGTCCCGTCACCTGGCGGGAGAGGCTACGCCGCTATGCCTTGTTGATCCGTCTGAACAAACCCATCGGCATCCTGCTGCTGATGTGGCCGACCTTGTGGGCCCTTTGGGTTGCGGGGAATGGGCAGCCACCCTGGAAAATAGTATTGATCTTCATGGCTGGGGTGACACTGATGCGTTCCGCCGGATGTGCGATCAATGACTTTGCTGACCGTAAAATCGATGGGCGGGTGACAAGAACCCGGGAACGACCCATTGCCAGTGGTCTGGTGAGCGCGAGAGAGGCGATAGGCGTGTTTGTGGTGCTCAGTCTGCTCGCCTTTTCGCTGCTGTTTTTTCTCAACTGGCAGACCATGGGATTATCCGTGGGCGCGGTAATCCTCGCGGCGGGGTACCCCTTCATGAAGCGTTACACCCATTTGCCGCAGGTGGTGCTTGGTGCGGCATTCGGCTGGGCAGTGCCCATGGCATTCATGGCAGTATCTGAGTCATTGCCTCCGGTAGCCTGGGTGATGTTCGCCGCCACCCTGCTGTGGGCGCTGATCTACGATACCCAGTATGCAATGGTGGATCGGGAGGACGATCTGAAGATCGGGGTGAAATCCACCGCCATTCTGTTTGGTCGCTACGATCTGCCGATCATTGGTGCCCTGCAGCTGATGCTGCTGGGACTGCTGATCCTGACCGGCATGATGACCGATCGTGGCTGGGTCTATTATCTGGGGCTGCTGGCTGGCGCGGGCTTTTTTGTCTATCAACTTTTTATCAGCCGGAAACGCGAGCCCAAGGCCTGTTTCGAGGCCTTCCTCAATAATAACCATTTCGGCATGACCGTGTTTCTCGGGCTGATGCTGGATTACATCCTGCTCGGCTGAAACAGCTGGATTGGATCCAATCTATGCCAGCTCCCCTATCCAAATTGCATCTGGTGATCCCTGGGCTACTGGGACCTATGGCGAATCTGGCATCGGCCGGCATCAGACTCTCGGTTCCGACATTGGAGCGACTGCTCTCCCGCGCAGATTGCCGCCCGCTGATGGGAGAGGATTATCCCACCACCCTCTTTGCACTCTTCGGGTTGTCATCGAGTGAGGCACGCGACCTGCCGGAAGGCGCGGTCAACTATCTTGGAGAAGGGGGAGATGTTGAGGATGCCTGCTGGATGCGGGCGGATCCCGTGCATCTTCGTGCTGACCGGGACAGGTTGCTGCTGTTCAATGGTGAACAGCTCGCTATCACCCTGCCGGAGGCCGAACGGATCGCCGCACAGTTCAACCAGCACTTTGCCGAGGATAATATTCAACTCCTGACCCCGAATCCAGCAAGGTGGTATCTGAGACTTGACCATTGTCCCGAACTCACGACCCACTCACATGGCAAGGTGGTTGGTCGCCACATCGAACCCTTCATGCCCGCCGGGAAGGATGCCAGACGTTGGCGGCAGCTGAACAACGAGATGCAGATGCTGTTGTTTCAGTCAGCGGTCAATCAGCAGCGGGAGGTGGAAGGCCGGGTCAGCATCAATGGTCTCTGGCTGTCGGGTGTTGGGTATTTGCCGGAAGTTACCCCGGTAGCCTATCGCAAGGTCTATGCTGACGATCCTCTGGCCCGTGGACTGGCAAAAATTGTTGATGTGCCAACTGCCGCGGTGTCTGATGACTATGCCGCCGCATGGGAGGAAGGAGAAGAGAACCTACTGGTGCTGACCGGGCTGGTTGCGCCGGTGCTCAATGTGGACCCTGTTCGCTGGGCTGAGGGCATGCAAGCGCTCGAAGGTAAGCTCGAGTCATTGATCAATCGTATGCCGCGGATAAAGAAGTATCCCTGCATGCATCTCTATCCCTGCAATGGTCAGTGCTATTCGATTACCCCGGGTTCATGGCGCCGGTTCTGGCGTCGGGTAATAAAGATTCAGGGATTTGTGGGTTAGGGCCGCGGAAAAATTGATCATGATGGAGAGCGTTCAAATGGGTTTTATCAAAGCGAGATTTTTACTGCCAATCGTGTTGGCTCTACATGTCGGCGGTCTGTTGGCGGATGATTCCGTGGGCAAGCAGATCTTTCAGCACTGTAAAAACTGTCATGGTGTTCAAGGGCTGGGTGGCAAGGAGGGGAAATATCCCCGTATCGCCGGGCTCCCGCAGTTCTACATTGAAAAGCAGTTGACTGATTTCAAGTACCGTAAGCGAAGCAACAAACCAATGGTACCCGTCTTTAAAAACTGGCGATTCAATCAGGATGCCATCGCCGCGGTGGCTGCTTACGTCACGCAATTACCGACGGCTGAGTTGAATATACCTGCCTATGAGCCCGAAGCCGAGATGCTTGCTCAGTTTGATTCCCGGGAAGAGATGGAGGAGGTCGGGGAGGATATCTTTCAGGACTGTATCCAGTGCCATGGTGAGAAGGCGGCTGGCAAGACGGACAAGGAGACTCCCCCGCTGGTCAAGCAGTATTCCAACTATCTGCGTAAGCAGATCGGTGATTTCGCCACTGGACGTCGGGTCCATGAAAACAGCGAACCGCTGTTTGCCGAACTCGAGGCCGATGAGGTCGAGGCGTTGCTTGCTTATATCTCCAAACTCGTAACGGAAGAGTGAAAGTTGGTTAGCTCGGAAATTTCACCCGTGAACGTGATGATCGTACCGAGATCTGAGCAGGCACCCATCTGTGCCTAAATTGCCTAAAATTTATGTAGAGTGAATTTTTAAGGAATTGCGTATGCCGCGGATAATCAAATATTGGCATGCAGGTGACTACAGGCTTATTGGTCTGTTGGTTCTTACGCTGCTGTTGATTGCGGTATTCCTCGCTCAGCAATCTCCCCAGAATACAAGCACATCACCGAACTGGAGAAAGATAGAGCTGGCAGCGGTCAAACAGCGGCTTGATTCAGGTGACCTCAGCTACCAGGAGGCGACTTGGTACCACCTGGCCAGTCCTGAAGAGTTGGCCGAGCGAGGTATACCATGAGAGAGGTGATTTGTGAGCTCTGTCCCCGTGCCTGTACGATTCCTGAAGGGGGCGCGGGCGATTGCCGTGTGCGGGTGAATCTCGATGGGAAGCTTCGGGCAACGACCTATGGGCGACCTTCATCTATCCATATCGACCCAATAGAGAAAAAGCCGCTCTACCATTTCCACCCAGGATCGCCTGTCTTCTCCATCGCCACCGCTGGCTGCAATCTTCACTGTCTCAATTGCCAGAACTGGCAACTTTCCCAAAGAGGCGGTGAGGAGATGGAACAGATATACCATCTCGATCCAGCGGATGTGATTACTACCGCTAAAGATCGGAGTTGCAAGAATATCGCCTATACTTATTCCGATCCCGTGGTCTTCTATGAATATGTCTATGACAGCAGTGTGCTGGCTCATGAGGCTGGGCTATACAACCTGTTTATCACTGCAGCTTACATCAATCAGAAGCCACTGCGTCGCCTGTGTCAGGTATTGGATGCGACCAATACAGACCTGAAGGCATTCGATGACAAATTCTATCGTGAGACTACTGGTGCAACGCTGCAGCCAGTACTCGATTCTCTGGTGACGTTTCGTGAAGAGGGGGTCTGGGTGGAGGTAACCAATCTGGTGATTCCGACCCTGAACGACGATCTGCCCATGATACGCCGCATGGCAAAATGGATTCGTGACGAGTTGGGTGAGGGCACTCCTCTTCACTTCAGCCGCTTCCATCCGATGTATCGAATGCGCAATCTGCCGCCCACATCGGGTGAAATACTGGACCTGGCACGGCGTGAGGCGTTGGATGTGGGACTCAAATATGTCTATATAGGTAATCTGCCAGGGCATGAGGGTAATTCCACCTATTGTCCGAATGACGGAAGCCTGCTGATCAAGCGGGATGGCTTCTGGATCAGTGAATACAATCTGCTGGCGGACGGGCGTTGTCCCGTGTGTAGCGAGAAGGTACCTGGAGTATGGCAATGAGTCAGACAACAAAGCAGCAGAGGGGGTTATGGCCCCGGCGTCGGTTTCTACGCCTGGCGCTGGGTCTGGTTGGGGCGATACCGTTTATCCCGATAGCGGGGCAGGGGAGGACAGACTCAAAGCTCTCCCAGCATGAGGCGGCCTTTTATCATTCAGTTGACTGAAAGCAGGGAGGGATGGCATGAAAGGGGGGTATAGCATTGGCATCAGGCTGGGGTTGGCCCTGCTATCGATACTGATCTGTCAGGCCTCATTTGGCTCGGGAGCGGTGCGGAAGAGTGTTCTGGCAGGTACCTGGTATCCGGCGGATCCGCTCCAACTGGCCGCCCTGGTGGATGGGTTTCTCGATCAGGCGGTTCCGGACGAGATGGAGTCCAGGGCCCCAATTCGTGCCCTGATCCTTCCCCATGCCGGTTACCGGTACAGTGGAGCCACCGCGGGTCGAGGCTTCGGTCTGATTCGAGGGAACCGCTATCGAAGGGTGATCGTGCTGGCGCCCAGTCACCATAGCCCATTCCATGGATTATCCATCCCCGAGGTGGACGCCTACGCGACCCCGCTGGGAGAGGTCCCCTTGGACCTGGATGCTGTACGGCAGCTGCGCTCATCGCCGTTCGTTGTGTCTGATCGCTATGCCCATGGGCGGGAAAACAGTATCGAAATCGAACTGCCATTTCTGCAAAGGGCCCTGCTCCCGGGCTGGAAATTGCTGCCCCTGCTGGTAGGGCAGCTGCAGGAAAGAGAGTATCCAGCTGTCGCGGGCCTGATAAAAAAACTGCTGGATGAGGAGACCTTGCTCCTGGTTTCCAGTGACTTCACCCATTATGGTCCAAGGTTTGATTACCAGCCATTTCCGCTGGATGGAAAAACCGCAAGTGAAATCAGATGGTTGGATCAAGGGGCACTGGAGCATATCCTGGAGGGGAAACCAGAGGAATTTCTCGCTTATAAACAAAAAACCGGAATTACCATCTGTGGATTTCGCCCTATTGCCCTCTTGCTGCACCTTCTGCCGGAGTCTGCAAGCCTCCAGGAGCTGGCCTATAAAACCAGTGGTGAGCTGACGGGTGACTTTCGTCATTCGGTCAGCTATATCGTTATTGTGGTGAATGCGCCCCAACCTCTGATGTCTTCGGAGGATGGCAAACCACCGAACTCAATGGATGAAATAAGTGATGCGAACCTGAAGCTGCTGCACAAGATCGCACTACTTGGGATCGAGCAGGCAGTGCTGGGCGGTGCGAATGAGGTCCCATCTCAGCTCGATAACCTCCCAGAGGAGCTGAAACATCCTCGGGGCGCCTTTGTCACCCTGAAAAAGGCGGGACAGCTACGCGGTTGTATCGGCTATATCCAGCCTCGTTTTCCCCTCTATCAAGCAGTGTTGGCAAACGGTGTGAATGCCGCCATCCGTGACTATCGGTTTCGGCCGGTAAGGGTTGAAGAATTAGCCGACCTGGAAGTGGAAGTGAGTGTTCTCACGGCACCACAGCCGATTAAATCTATCGATATGTTCGAAGTGGGAAAACATGGCATTATTATGTACAAGGGTGGCCACAGAGCGGTATATCTCCCGGAAGTAGCGGTAGAAAACGGGTGGAACCGTGAGGAGACCCTCAAGAATCTGGCGTTGAAGGCCGGTCTACCTGCTGATATCTGGCAGAGTGATGCAGAATTCGAGGTCTTCTCCAGTGAAAGCTACACGGCTCCCTATAGGCGTCATTGAGGAGAAAATGATGAAAAAGCGGATAACTATCTTGTTGACACTCATCCTGGTGGGTCTTGGAAACAGTCTTCAGGCCGAATTGCCTGACAGATATGGGCCTGGCTATTTTCAGCGGCCGTCATTTCCATCCTCGGTCGGATATCGGCATCAGGGGCGGATTCATGTTGAGAAGGGTATGAATGAAGAGGGTTACCAGCTGCGCATCCATACCAGCGGGGATATCGACCCGGAATCCATCCAGGTCAACATCCTGGGGAACAGTATTCTGCTCGAGAACGATCAGTCATTTAAGCGTGAAGAGCGGAACGAGCGTGGCTATTACAGCTTCTCACGCAGTTCCCGTAATTTTCGAAGACGCTTTTCCATTCCGCGTAATGCGGATATTGAAAACATGAAGCAGAGTGTGGAAGCTGGGGTTATCACCATCACATTGCCGTTTCTCAATGGCAACCGGTATTGAACGTCCCGCTTGGGGTTGGTATGAGAAAAGGTTGACAGTCGGCTAGGGGCCGCTAAAATACGCCTTCGTTCTGATCGATGCGGGAATAGCTCAGCTGGTAGAGCACAACCTTGCCAAGGTTGGGGTCGCGAGTTCGA
This sequence comes from uncultured Gammaproteobacteria bacterium, assembly GCA_965372385.1. Taxonomy (GTDB): domain Bacteria; phylum Pseudomonadota; class Gammaproteobacteria; order Chromatiales; family Chromatiaceae; genus JASJBU01. The sequence goes on from CBDVCD010000034.1 coordinate 17,781, forward strand.
ATCTCGTTTCCCGCTCCAATTATTTCTAAGACCTCGGTTAAGCTGGGGCTTTTTTATCGAGATACGATTTACTGCCCCATCGGCAGTAGACTCACCCTGATTGGCTGAGTGGCAGAGTGGTTATGCAGCGGCCTGCAAAGCCGTGGACCTCGGTTCGATTCCGGGCTCAGCCTCAATCAAACCAAATAGATAGGACACTTATTTAGTGTCCTTTCTATCTCCATATTTGATCAAAAAAACAGCAAAACCTCCTCTAATCCTGCCTGACACCGTCTGACGATGTTACAGTCGAGTGACAAGAGTGGGTTACCGTCGTGAGCATAAGATGTGTACAAGTGCTCGAACCGGCTAAATCGCCTTCATCCTGTGCTTGGTGAATTGTTGCTAAAGCGGCAACCGGGCGTTGGAACAGGCATGGGTCTGGAATATATAATTACGCCGCGAGTGGGAGCCAGCCGAGTCCGCTGCAATACGTTCAACATCAGTGACTTGATTAACTGCGTGTGTACATAGTTCAGCGAAAGACGTTGGCCCATGTCAGCTAATTTCCAGGAATCTTTTGATCTGTGATTCGATATGGATTCGCTAAGTGGCGTGCCCGTTTTCTTGTTGAGACTGCCTCATGTCACACTCTTTCGATAAATCCGCAATAGTAGCCGCGGCTCGTAGGGCTTTGATCGCCGTGGATACCGCCTACTACTCCTGGTCCCATGAGCAACAGGAGGTTTTTCGTGCCACGATGGACGATGATGCGAGATTTTTCATCCGGCGCTCCCTTCTAGCCAGCCTGCGCGGGATCGAGTGCAATTCAGAAAAGGAGATCAATGATGCCTGGGAGGCTGTTTCCATCCCTGATCTTTACCCGCTCAACTGGGCACTCCTACTCACCAGCGGCATAGGGGAAGACTACATCTACCTGAATGAGTTTATGGAAGACGATACCAGCATCCTGGATGTCCCCACGCTCTACGAATACGACTATGCCGACTATCTGTACCAGGAGTACGCCAGATTTCGGGATTTTCCAGAGCACAAAGGCTCACGTTACTATGGCATATCCCATTCCTGGTGGATCCGTCTGCTGATCGATGATCAACTCTATTACGGTACGGTCACCTCGCTGACGACACATCTAATGGAGGAAATCGAGGATGCTGGCAATGACCATATCGATAAACTGATCCCCAGACGACTGATAGAAGGAGAAAACAACGGCAAACGGCAAGGTGGTGGTTTCTTATGGGATATGCGCACCGATGCCAACGGTCTCGAAGGTCAGCTCGATGAACTGAAGCGTCGTTGGTGGGCTTACCAGAATACGCGGCGCGACGTTTTGGGTCAGGAGCTTTCGTCCTGGGCGCCGGCCGTCTACACAAAAAAGGAGAATTGGGATGGCGATCCTAGTCGAACTTTTATTTTTTCCAATGGCGAGTCCCTCAAGCGTGTCCGCTGGAAACATTTTTTATCCGACTGTGCCTCGCTCCTGACACCGCTTTCCGATAGCGATAACCTGCTCAAACGTGAAATTGACCTGGTTATTGCGTTTCTGGATGAGGCGAACCAAGAGATTTTAAAGAACTTTGACCCCAGGATAATACAGTTTAGGAAAAAGAAAAAAATAATCATGGCACCTGGGGTTCTCGATGATCTTGAGCGGATCTCCGGTGAACTAAGTGATGACGACGAACCTTGAATAGTAATTCACTCATTGCACTCGATCAGGACTGGCTCGATGAGGCCATCGATCACTTTCGAAATCTGGGGGCCGCTCGGCTGAATCTGGATGGGATTTATGAAAATATCTCTTCTCCCGGGGAGGCCGGATCCACTGAATCTGACGCGCTGACTGCCCGGTAACCGTTTTGAGCCGTTCCCCGAAATCCAGACAAGTCAAGCATCCTCTTTCTCTTTTTTTAAATTCGAACCGCTCATGAGCAAAGAATTGAACATTACAACAAAGTTGCCCGAAATACTTCAGGAAGTGGACCGTCCCGGTAA
>CBDVCD010000035.1:0-19445 GCA_965372385.1 uncultured Gammaproteobacteria bacterium
CCTGGAGATTTTCGACCACCCTCTCGAACAGGGTGCGATTCTGAAACACCCCTCCAGAGAGCGCGACGCTGGTGACCCCATGCCGCCCAGCCAGAGACACGGCCATTTCGGTGACCGCGTCCGCCAGCCCGCGATGGAACCTTGCCGCAATCGCTTCCCTTGCTACACCCCGCGCCAGGTCTGACAACACCGCTTGCCAGCAAGGGGTGGGGTCGAGCATCAGGCCCAGTTCCGAGGGAACCAGATCGAAGGGGTAAGCCGCTTGATCAACCGGAGCATTTTTTCTCAGCATGGCCTCCAGCTCGATGGCGGCCTGTCCCTCATAGCTGATCCCCTCCCGGCAGATGCCGAGCAGTGCCGCCAGGGCATCGAACAGGCGCCCGCAGGAGTTGCTCAGAGGAGTATTGAGCTTGCGCTCGATCATCCCGATCAGCATATCCACCGGTTGCCGATTGAGCCAGCGTATCGGTTCCAGAGTACCCCAACTCGCCAGGATCGCCTCCCAGCCAAACTGGGTATGCAGTTGGGCAAAGCTGTTGCGCCAGGGCTGCAGGATCGCCTTTGTGCCGCCGGGAAGCGGCACCGGCCGGAACAGGCCGACCCGCTCAAACCCCTGATAATCGGCGAGCAGCAGCTCACCGCCCCAAATGGTGCCGTCAGCACCATAACCCGATCCATCCAGGGCGATACCCAGCACCGGCCCGGCATCCAGAGGCCAGCGATTCTCCGCCAGCACACTGGCGATATGGGCATGATGGTGCTGCACCTGCCACCATTCGACTCCCAGCTGCCGGGCCAATTCCCGGCCGAACCGGGTAGTGCGGTAATTGGGATGCAGATCTCCCACCAGCAGGTTGGGCTGGTGGTCATAGAGCCGGCGGTAGAGATCGAGGGTCTGGGTAAAATCATTGAAGGTGGCTTCATTTTCCAGGTCCCCCAGGTGTTGGGAGAGGATTGCCTGACCATCCTTCAGCAGACAGAGGGTGTTTTTCAGCTCACCTCCGAGGGCCAGCAGCTCATCGGCCGATTCGAAACCAGGGGGTAATTGAATCTGACTGGGGGCATAGCCCCGGGCTCGTCGCAGCAGCCGCAGTGCCCCCTCCATTACCCTTACCACCGAATCATCCACCCGGTTGACGATCTCCCGGTCATGCAGCAGGAAGAGATCCGCCAGGGCCCGCAGACGTTTCCCGGCGTCCCTGTTGTCAGTACATTGGGGTTCTTCGCTGAGATTCCCGCTGGTCATCACCAGGGGGCGATCCCACTCAGCCAATAGCAGTTGGTGCAGGGGGGAATAGGGCAGCATGAATCCCAGGCTGCGCTGTCCGGGCGCTATCGCCTGCGGCAGGGATGCCCCACTCTTCCGCTCGAGCAGCAGAATAGGGGCCGCCGGACTTAGCAGCCAGTCCGCCTCTGTCTCACTCACCTGGCAGTAACGACGGATCACCCGCAGGTCACGGGCCATCAGGGCAAAGGGTTTGGCATAACGGCCTTTCCTGCCGCGCAGTTCATCCACCAGATGCGACTGAGTGGCGTCACAGGCCAGATGAAAACCCCCGATCCCCTTGATCGCAAGAATCCGCCCCTCGGCCAGTAAGCGGCTCGCCAGCTGGATGGCATCCTCATCCATTGCAGTTTGCATGGCCTTACCGGTTGAATCCTCCAACCAGACCCTCGGCCCACAGACAGAGCAGGCATTGGGCTGGGCGTGGAAACGCCGGTCGGCCGGGTCGTCATATTCAGCCTGACATTCGACACACATGCTGAAGGCCTGCATGCTGGTGTTTTCCCGGTCATAGGGGATCGCATTGATGATGGTCAGACGGGGGCCACAATGGGTACAGTTGGTAAAGGGATAGCGGTAGCGGCGATTAGCCGGATCGATGATCTCTGCCCGGCAAGCCGGACAGGTTGCCGCATCGGGGACTATGCCGGTGTGAACAGGGCCGCCACGGCTGGGGATGATATTGAAGCCATGGCCAGAGAGGGGTTCATCAAGCCGGGTTCGATCAATGCGGTCTATTCTGGCCAGTGGTGGAGGCTCTTCCCGCAGCCGACGGCAGAAGCGATCGAGTCCCTGAGGTTCACCCCAGGCACGAATGACCACCCCTTCACCATCGTTCCAAACCTCTCCCCGCAACCCGCACTCATTGGCCAGACACCAAACCTTAGGCCTGAACCCGACACCTTGCACAAGCCCCTTGACCTGGATCTGCTCGGCATAGTCGTAATTAGGCATGGTTAAAGATTGGAAAGTTGCAAACCACTCGCCTTGAGCAGCGATTATCCGGCAATTTCTAAATCGGCATGCTGGGTAAAAACGGCATGTCCAACATGCGGGCCATTCCGTTGCCGCTGAGAAAAATTAAGGCTCTGTCTGCGTTAAGTGTTGGTTCTTTCTGTCTATGGTGCTAACTCATTGTTATTCAGCTAAATACCAGTATCGAGGATTAGCGCTAGCACCAAGCGGGACAAGGGACCAACACCTAATACATACAGAGCCAAAATTAAACTGTATAAGGACTTTCTAGCCGATCGCATGCTTGGGTTTCACCAGCTGCCGCTCGAACAGCTCGACGACATCCTGAAATCGCGCCTTGTTGTCCTCCCCTATCGACATGAGTGTTCGATGGGCATCCAGAACCGTCCGTGCCATGTCAGGACCTGTATTGTCTTGTAAACCAAGCTCCACACTGTCGGTCATGGCATGCCCCGCCTCATCCACGATATCGAAGACCTCATCGAAGCCAATGGAAATCAGCAGGGTATTGATGTCTTCATTGGTGGAAACCAGGGTAACTTTCGGAGCACCACACTGTTTCATCAGGTTGGCAATCTGTGCCAACAGGCCAAGGTTGGTGCTGTCAATCGACTCGGCCTCCCTTAGATCCACCATGAAACCTTTGGGTTTGGGGCCGTCGAAAAGGCTTCTTATGAATCTATCCAGTGATGCGCCAATCGTATAGCGAATTTGCCCGACATATTTTAGCCCTTGGATACCCTCGTTTGTTGCGTAATAGACTTTACTTTTGATCATCTGTGGACCACCTAGTGATCGCCAGCATGGTGACATCATCCAGCAATTGGCTGGTATCCTTCAAGCCGATCACTTTTGTCAGTTCTTCAAGCGACATATCCGTACTATTCACATTGGCCAGAAGGTGTTCGTAACAGGCTCTGTTCGATCTATCCGGCATGAGTTCGAAGATACCATCCGACATGAGCAAAAGTAAAAAATTCGCGGGAAGCCGGATCTCATCGTTGATAAACCGTACCTCGTCAAACAGACCGACTGGCCGGCCTTTGATACTTATCTGCTGGATCCGGGAACCGTCGTAAAGGAAGGGATGGGGGTAGTGTCCTCCATTGCTCGCAATCATGCGACTACCGGCCACATCCATGACCGCGTAAAACATGGTGATGTATTTATCCAGATCTTGCCGAAATAGCTCGTCATTCAACCGTTGTAATGTCCGGTTGGGGATAAGAATCGTCTCATCACCCTCCTTGAGCGCATCACGCATCTGCGACATCAGGGTCTTGACGATCACTGTGACGAATGCTGAGCCCGTGTCATGACCGGATACGTCCACCATGTAGAAACCAATATGGTCTTTGTCGATGGAAAAATAATCGACAAAATCACCACTCAGGTGCATGGCGGGGTAGAGCCTATGGCGAAAGACGAACCCACCTAGTACCTGATTATCCCGCGGCAGCAGTCTGGTCTGTACTTCCCGGCCCGCCTGCTGATTGGCCTGTAACTGATCGAGCGCGTCACTCAGTTCCAGATTAACCTGCTCCAGTTCAACCTGATAGGCGCGGTTCTCTCTCACCAGCCGTGACCTCTCCAGGGCCTTGTTAACCGCAACCTCCAGGATCTGCATATCAGGGATGGGTTTTGTTAGGTAATCCCAGGCCCCCCTTTTCAGCGCCTGAATGGCATCGCCAATCATGCCGGCGCCGGAAACGACGATCACCGGTGTGTCTGAGGATGCTTGAGTGATCTCCCGCAGCACATCCAGACCATCCATTTTTGGCATTCTGAGGTCACAGAGCACGAGATCCGGTTGATTTTCTCGAAACTGCTCCAATCCCCTCAGCCCGTCCTCAGCCTCTAGCATCTCATAACCGCTGTCTTCCAGATAAGCAACGATATTTGCCCGAATGGTCGGATCGTCTTCAATGGTTAGAATACGTTTGCTTTCAGCCATGACTTAATACTGGTGTGGTGTAACCGTTAAAGTGTACCTAGCAGCGTGACGAGAAGCCGTTAGCTGCGCCCCGCAGGAAGTGCCCTTGGGGTGCAAGGCAGGTTTTGCAGGGATCTTATTGCCTCGGCGATTGGGGTCATGTCAGAGAGGGGTTTCTGAAAGAGGTGCTCCTCCCTGATGCCCAGGCTCTTCAAGTCATGGGGGACGATGTAATCGACCGATCCAGTGTGCACGATAAAGCACATGTTAGGACACAATTCGTGGATTGACCGGATTGCCGTATTACCATCCATGCCTGGCAGGCGCATATCCATGATACAGACGTCGTAACTCTGATCTTTTTGCAGAATTTCAATCGCCTCTTCACCGGAGGCGGTCGATACCGCCGTCAATCCTTCATCTTCGAGAAATGCTTGCAAGCTGGATGTGATCAGCGATTCGTCATCCACAATCAATACGCGAATGGTCATAGCGGTGAGGCCTCCTGTTTATAGGGTAAGCGTATGACAAATCGACTCCCTTCACCGGGTATAGAATCCACTGAAATTGTGCCGTTATGTTGTTCTGTCACGATGTAATACGAAACGGATAGACCCAGCCCGGTTCCTCGCCCGATAGGCTTGGTGGTAAAAAAGGGTTCAAAGACCCGCCGCTGAACATCCTCTTCCATACCTGGGCCGGTGTCTTCAACCTCAATGCGGGCCCACTCGCCCTCATCTACCGTTCTGAGCAGGATAGATTGTTGGGTTGAACGCTCCTGACCCGCCATGGCATGAGCGGCATTCTTTATCAGATTGAGCAGTACCTGCTCAATCTCCGTGCGGTCACAGGCAACCGAAGGAAGTGCCGGGTCATACTCTCTTACCAGAGTGATTTTTTTGAAATCGTAGGTCTTTTTCAGGTCGTAGTCACTGGCGGCAATGCGCACTACGGTATCGAGTAACTCATTGATCGAAACAGGAGAGAATTCCACGGTGCTCCGACGGCTGAAGGCAAGCATGTCGGCAACGATGCGGCTTGCCCGTTCGGCAGCCTCACGAATACCCTCCAGGAAGCCGAGAATACCGCGCCTCTCAAGAAATTCATGCATGACGGAAAGATCCAGTCCGAGTTCATCCGCGGTTGTCTTATTTGCCGGAATGTCAGGTGAGAGACGGCGCAGAATATTCTGGCTGCTCTGCAGCACACCACTCAGTGGATTGTTGATCTCATGGGCCATACCTGCCGCCAGCCCCCCAACCGTCATCATTTTCTCGGTCTGCACCATCATCTGTTCCATCTGAACCCGCTGGGTAACGTCATCGATGCGGATCATGGCACCCAGTCTGTTATCGGCCCCCAACGGATAGATCACGATCTCAGAAAATCGGGGAGCGCCATCCTGATGTGTGATAAGCCTCTCGATCCGTGTGGGTGTACCGGTATCTATTGCCTCCATCAGCTCATCCATACGGGAATAGTAATCGGGCAGTACCTCTGAAAAAGGCTTGCCTCGAACCGCGTCAGCAGAGAGTCCCGATTCCTCTTCAGCACCTGAGTTCCACATGGAAATTTTTCCATCCGCATCCACACCTACAAGGATGGAGGGCATGGAGTCAAATACGTTCCTCAGGTAGGCGCGGGTAGCCTCCAGTTGCTCAGCTAACTCCTGCAAGCGATGATTGGTCCGGTCCAGCGCCTGCGCCTCGCGTTTTCTGCGCTGGCTGAGCCAGGCCATACGCCAAAGCACCAGACCAACCAGGATAAGCCCGGCAAACAGCTGCCAGCGAAGTTTATCGATACTCGCATCTACACCGCCCAGGTCTTTGATGAATACAAGCGACGCCTTACCTCGATAAGAGTAACTGATCGTCTCCTCCAACCGATAGGGACGTCCGGCCGGTTTCTCCCGTTGATAATGACCAAACACAAAACCGTTGGCCGCGGTAACCTTGAGTTCCTGGGTGTATCGCACATGTCTTCCCCAGGACGCAACCAAGGTACTTAGCTGCTCAAAATTTTGTTGCTGTAGAGCGCCACTGAGCAGAAATTTAATAAACTGGATATCGTCTTCGGCGTTTTCCATGGCGATCCGCAGTGACCGCTCCCTTTGCTGCTCCAAGATCGCGAAGTTCGACACAAACAAGATGAGCATGAACAGGATCAAACCTGGCCATGGGGACCTCAGATTTCTGATAATGGAATTATTCAACGCCATACTCACTTAAATGTTTAAGCACGGCTCGCAGATTGTCGTAATCCGCATCGTCAACAGGCACCAGCGACGTCACACTATGCTTGATGGTACGTAAAATCGTCCGACCCTCCTCGGTATCTGACATTTGACAGAGTGCTTTTCTAACCGCCTCGACAAAATGATCAGGCGCATCTGAGCGAGCCACGAACAGGTGTTCGGAAAATGGCGCACTTTTGGCGAAGGCCTTTAAGCCCCTGTCCTTGTAGTACTCCATCACCTCCTCCTTGACTGCACCTGCATCGAACGCTTCCGAGAGGACTGCCAATGCCACATTTTTATGACTGCCGAGAAACTGATAATCCGCCAAATCGCCTACATCAATTCCGTCGTCCAACAACATATGTCGCGGCACGAGGTGACTCATGGTGGATGCGGGATCACCAAAAGCGAAGCGTTTCCCGCGCAGGGACTGTATATCGCTGACGCCACTATGCGGGCTTGTTACCAGATAGCCATGAAAGACAGGCTCACCATTGACTTCAAGACGTGCCAGCAGCGGTTTCCTGCCATACTTTTCCACCAGACGTATATAAGTGGCTGGGCCAAGATAGGCGATATCCACCCTGTCCTTGCCGATATGCGTAATATGTTCGCCATAATCCCGTCCAATCCGCACCACAACCTCCCTGCCCAAAGCCTTCTGTAGATAATTTGCCAGCGGCAGGTAACGTTTCTGCAGCTCCTGGAAGGGAAGATAGGGATGAACAGCCAAAACAATAGGCTGCCCGACACGCCCACTCTCTGACGCATATGTCAGCGAAAAACCGCTCAGCATCAGGATGAAGGATAAGAGGCTGTGTGAAAGTCGCTGCATCAACATGACCTGCCGACAGGGGTGAGCTGAGCTTGCGCTCGTTGCGGTAGTTGGGGTGCCGGCCTCCACCAGCATGCTGGGCCAGTGGTCGTAGAACCGGCGGTAGAGGTTGAGGGTCTTGATGAAATCCCAGAAGGTGGGTCTATTCAACGCTTCTCCAGCTGTTTGACCAATACCTCGATGATCGGTTTGAGTTCCTTTTGTCTGACTCGCTGGATCGCCTGCTCAGGGGTCAGCCATTCCCGGCCACGGTGGTTCTCCTCCCAGACCGACTCCGGCAGCAGCCGGCTCACCGCCATGGGGTAGACATGAACGGTACACTCCGCCCCCCACTTTTCGTAGCTGTAACTCCCCAGGGGCAGGGATTCCACCTCACCCTCCACGCCGGCCTCCTCCAATGCCTCCTTGGCCGCGGACTCCTGCAGGGTCAGGCCGGGATCACTGATCCCCTTGGGTACCACCCAGTGTTTTTTCTGACTCGACATGACCACCAGAATCTCGGGCTTGCCATCCTGTATCCGGTAGGGAATCACGGATGACTGGGTATAGTAGTAGGCGGGCCGGTCCCGCTGCTCCTTGCCTTGCCAGTCAGGATAGGGGAACTTCTTCGGCAGGCTCTTCGGCCGGGTGATCGATTTCAACCGAGCACAGCCAGCGGACAGCCGGCTCCAATCATCCGGCATCTTTATCCGGGCCAGCGTGGCGGTCGGCAGCAGATTGCCATCCTTGGGCAGAGGGATCTTCTCCTCAGACAGATAGACCAGCAGATCCTCCAGACTGGGATTGTGCCCCACCATCAACACCCGGTTGGCCTTTGCCGGACAGCGACTCAACACCTCGAGCAGTTCCGCTCTGCCCGCCGCATAGATATGCGATTCCTGCTTGATCTGCCAATGCTCCACACCCATCGCTTTACAGGCCTTCTCCGCCGTCACGATCGCCCGGGCGGCAGGGGATGAGAGGATATAATCGGGCAGCAACCCCTGCTGCCGGAGCCAGACACCCATGCGTTGAGCGCCCCTTTTTCCCCGGTCCTTCAGCGGTCGGTGAAAATCGTCAGTCTCCTGACTCCAGTCGGATTTACCATGCCTTAGCAGTAGCAGTTCTCGCGCCATTGGTCGCCAACCTCGTTTGGTTTTAGCTCAGTATTTCTGTGTAACAGTATTGCTGTAAACCGGTAAAGTCGATCCGCCCACTGGCCTCATAGATCGGTATCGATGCAAGCAATTGCAGATAGGTCCGCTCATCCAGCTCGGTGGTATCCTGAAAAAACCGACCGTCCGCATACTGGTAGAAGGGACCAGGGGATTTCATGATCGCGGAGAGCAGATCCCGGCGCTGCTCGAGTTCCACCCGACGCAACTGCAGGGGCTGTTCGCTCTCTCGATGCCAGTTTAGCACCAGAAAGGCGCTCAATGGAGCCTGTGGGACAATCCGTCCCGCCCCGTAAAGCGCCTCTATATCCACGTCATACTTCTCCTCCAGCTCCCACAGCTCCCGCGGCGGCAAGGCCAGCAGGGCCTCGCGCCGGGTCTCGGGTAGCAACGCCTTGAGCCGACTATTGTGGACGATGGTGCCGGGATTGATACGCGGCAGCTTGGGAATCCCTCTGGCCTCTACCCCCGCTGCCTGCTGGCGGATGAAGAGACGGTCGTTGGTGAGATAATCCACGTCCTCCCGCTCCAGCAGCTGTAGCATCAGGGTGGACTTGCCGCCGCCGGAAAGACCGGCCATAGCCAGGGTCTTACCCTGCCTGACCAGCCCGGCGGCATGGCAGATCAACCAGCCGCGCTGTTGCAGCCAGTTCATGTATTGGGCATTGATGAAGTTGATGACCTGATTGTCATACTCCAGACAGGGGCCCGCGGCTATCCGGTAGGGCTCGCTCTGCAGAAAGAGCATGCCGGTGCGCACTTTTCTGACCAACCGCCCGGCGGGCAGATCCAGATAGGCATCCTTGCGTCCGCGTTTGCCCGGCTCCCGTTTCCAGTCCAGGAACCCATTTTCCAGATCCACCACGGGGCTTTCGATGGCGATGATCTCGATATCCGGGCTATCCGTCTGGCAGACCAGATGGGCAAAGTAATTACCCAGATGCTCGAGTAACTTTTCCGAATTGGAGCGCAAGCCAAGCACACAGCCAGCGCAATCGAGTGCCAAACTTCCCTCACACAAGGCCACATCGCCGTGCATGATCTCAACGGCGTCCGCCAGTTCGCTGACCTGTTTTGCCTGCCTGCCCATCAGCGTGCCAGCTCCTTCAGTGCATGCGCCACATAACCTGCCGCCGCATCTATGCCTATGCCCTCCAGGGCACCGCGGAAGCCGCCGAAGGCGGAGACCTCGAATACCACCGGTCCCTGCTCGCTCTCCGCTACATCCACCGTGGTGAAATCAAGGTTGAACAGGGCCTGGGCGCGATGCGCCAGCTCGATCATACTGTCATCCGCCTGAAAGTTCTCGTAGTGGCCACCGCTGTGGATGGTGGTATTCCAGGCCCCGGAATGACTCACCCGGGCGTAGCTGCCCAGATAATCCCCGCCGAGGAAGACCATGCCCAGGTCCCGCCCAGGCAGGTGCAGCCGCTGCTGGATATACATCATGGGATTGGCGGCCTGGAAGCTCTCGATCTGCCGCTCCATCTCGTCCGGCGGGTCATGGGCTTCGATCACCGCCATCCCCCTGGCCTTGGTGGAGTAGAGCGGCTTGAACACCGCGGAACCGAAATCCCGCAGGGCAGCCGCGGCAGCCGCGACACTCTCCGTCACCCGGGTTGCCGGCATGGGTATGCCGGCATTGCCCAGGGTCATGGTGCAGCTGAGCCGGTCGATCAGCCGCAGCATGGAATCTACCCGACTGAATACCCTGACGCCCCTGCCCTCCAGCAAGCGTAACAGCTCCAGTCTGTCGAGGCTGTTGGGGCTGTATTCGGCGCTGATCTTCTTCACGATCACCGCGTCGAGCTGGCAGAGATCCCACTCCTTGAACAGGAGACGCCCGTTCTGCAGATCCGCCTGCACCAGATCCATATCCACCACCAGACGGAAACCGGTGGCCGCCTCCACGGCGTCCGCCAATGCCTCGGTAGACCATCTACCGGGGATGCCCACCACACCAATTCTTGGATTAGCCAATGAAAAGCTCCTTGACGGGTACCTGAAAACCCGTCGTTGAATCAGGCTCCACCCGCAATACCTGTTCGATTAGATAACGGGCGCGCATGAACATCGCCCTGGAGAGTGACTTGTCCAGGATAAACCGGGTGGAGGTCACAAACGAACGGGCCAGCCCCAATGCCAGCCGGATCTCGAATAGGTCATCACCCCGCTTGCGGGCAAACCTTCTGGCGAACTCGCAGAAATCCCGCGCCAGGTTGAGAATGCGCCGGCGCACCTGAGGATCCAGTACCTGCAAGCGATAGATGGAGACCATGAAGACACTGACATCCTGCACATAGTCCATGTAGCGGGAGCGGTGCAGATCGATGAAGTTGATGCGCTTCTCCAGCGGATCGTAGATGATGTTGTCCACGTTGAAGTCGCCATGGATATAGACCGAGAAAGGCGCCTCGATCCCCTGCTCATATTCCGTCGCCTGTTGCAGCAGATGCTCGAACGAGGGCATGGACAGCCCCCCAAGCCGGCTCTCCATCTGCTGGAACTCCGGATGGATGGCGTACACATCATCCAGCCGTTTGGCCAGCTGCCCCATATAACTGGCTGAGACGCGTTTTTTGCTCTTGGTCTCCTGCCATACCGAAGCCAGGGTGGCGGTCAACTGGTCGAGGGTCTCCTGCAACAGTTTGCGCGGCTCGTGCAGCAGGATCTGTTCAAAGGTAAGCCCGGCCAGATGTTCGATCAGCAGCGCGGCGGACTGGCCCCTTTTGTGATAAGAGAGAATCTTCGGCGCCAGCCCGGGAAAGATCTCATGCCAGCTTTCGACCCCCTGCCGCTCCTCTTTGAGCTTGCGTTTCTTACCGTCCTTGTAGATCGCGTCATAGCCATCGCTGACCCTGTCGGATACCGAGATCCCGGCGATCACGCTGCCGGATCGGGTCTCCGCGATGGGCTCCACCACCAGGTCGTCGATGCTCTCATGCTCCCCGAGTTTGGCCACCGAGGCACTCAGAGTGTTGTAACGGTCGATATTGAATGACTGCCCCAGGTTGGCGGAGATGATCGCCTCACTGATACTCAGCAACTCATCGCCCATGCGCTCCACCTGGTGGGCCACGAAGATCAGGGAGACCAGATCCTCGGTCTCCCTGCTCTGTTTGAGGGCCTTGGTGTAGCGCTTCAGCAGCTTCCGGTAAGCGTCATCCAGCGACTGTTCGATCTCGCCGAGCTTCAGGGCCTGCTGGCTGTCCCGTTCGCAGAAGGCCTCTTCGATCATACCGAGCCCCTGGAGCAGCTGCTGCAGCAGCGGTACGAAATCCTCCGCCGGCAGGGATTCGAGTCTATTCAGGTTGGAGGCCTGACGAATCACCTCACGGGCACGTTCCGCGATGCGATCCAGATGGGTGGCGATGGTCTCAACCGCCCTCAGCCGCTGATGGGTCAAATCACCCGCGGGACCGACGGCAATCTGCTCCAGGCAGCTGTTGTGGATTCGCAGCTTGAGATTGCCCACATAACCGGTCCGATCAAGGATGCGTTTAGCCAGGGTGGCCGAGGGGCTGGCGAAATAGTCCAGCAATACGGCCAGTTGGCCATTGACCTCGGCAATCAGAAAACGCAGATTCTCGCGAATGCCCTTAGTAAAAGCCATGCTCAATCGAGTGTACCAAGATAGCGGTCATGCTGTTTCTCCCGCAGACCAGCAAGACAGGCTGTCAGACCGGCGGGGAACAACCGATACTTGCTCAACTCATGCAACGGCAGCCAGACCACATCGACCTGATGCTTGTCCGGATGGCTGCCGTTCACGGGTGCATAGTCATCAGGCACCGTACAGGCAAACAGAAACTCCACCAAGTGACGGGTGGAGGGATATTCCGTCTCCCGCTGCTTGTAAAAATCCGCTACATGCAGAAGGTCTCCAATCTCTACCATGACCCCGATCTCCTCCTCGCATTCCCGCTGCAGGGCTTGGATCAGTGTCTCCTGCACCTCCTGTCCGCCGCCAGGCAGTGCATACCAGTCACCGCGGGTTTCGGACCACTTCTTCTGCATCAGAATCGCACCGTCCTTTACGACGACCGCACGTACAGCATTTCTTATATTGGGGAGCAGATCTCTCATCTTGGGTGGGATGTTAACCCATTGTTGTCATGCGCGCCCACCCCCTTAAACTTGAGAACGACTAACTTGTCATCACGATAGTAGAATCATTCCTGAAATCCCTTTGCCCTATTGACCCCTTCCAGATGACCGGCTATCAAAGTTCCATGCACCACAGTCAGAAAATTGCTTGTATAATCAGCTTCCGTCCGAAAATGGCGGACGCTAACGAATTATAACAATCAGGATCAGTTAAACCTGAATCAAGTGAGGATCGGCCCATGAATAACACCGCCAAGAAAAAAGCCATCAACGATGTCCATAGCCGAACCGGTTTGGGTGTCGAAACCCTCAAGCGGGCCATCATCGACCACCTGTTCTATCAGCAGGGTCGCTACCCGGACGTGGCAACCGTCAATGACTGGTATCATGCCCTGGCCTACTCAGTACGCGACCGCCTGGTTCGCCGCTGGATCAGCACGGCACAGACCTATAAAAAACAGAGCAGCCGCACGGTCTGCTACCTGTCGGCGGAATTTCTGCTGGGTCCCCAACTCTGCAACAATATTACCAATCTGGGCATAAGAGACGAGGTAAAACAGGCCTTACAGGAACTCGGTCAGGATATCGAGGAACTGCTGGAAGAGGAACCGGAACCCGGTTTGGGCAATGGAGGGCTGGGTCGCCTGGCAGCCTGCTATATGGATTCTCTCGCCAGCCTGGAGATACCCGCCATCGGCTATGGAATTCGCTATGAATTCGGCATCTTCGATCAGGAGATACGCGATGGCTGGCAGGTGGAAAAAACCGACAACTGGCTGCGCCACGGGAATCCCTGGGAGTTGCCGCGGCGCAAACTGACCTTTAACGTCAAACTGGGTGGGCGCACGGAACAGTTTGTGGATGACATGGATGGCCGCTTACGGGTGCGCTGGATCCCGGACCGGATCGTACAGGGCATTGCCTACGACACCCCTATCCTCGGTTACGGTGTCAACACCGTGAATCTGCTGCGCCTGTGGAAGGCGGAAGCACCTGAATCCTTCGACTTCCAGGCCTTCAATCTGGGGGATTACTATGCGGCAGTCGACAAAAAGGTGGTATCCGAGAATATCACCAAGGTGCTCTATCCGAACGATGAACCGGTAGCCGGCAAGCAGTTGCGCCTGCAGCAACAATATTTTTTCGTCAGTTGCTCCCTGCAGGACATGCTGCGCATCTATCTGCAGAAAGGCGAGGGGCTGGATAGATTTCACGAAAAATACGCGGCACAGCTCAACGACACCCACCCGGCCCTCGCGGTTCCCGAGTTGATGCGCCTATTGATCGATGAACACCGTGTGGACTGGGATGTGGCCTGGCATGTCACCCGCCATACCTTTGCCTACACCAACCATACCCTGCTGCCCGAGGCCTTGGAGTGCTGGCCACTCTCAATGCTCGAAGAGATGCTGCCGCGCCACCTGCAGATCATCTATGAGATAAACGAGCGTTTTCTTGATGAGGCACGACGCCGCATGTACGGTATGGATGTAGAGATAAGCAGGCTCTCGATTATCGGGGAAGAGGCAGGGAAGCATG
This sequence comes from uncultured Gammaproteobacteria bacterium, assembly GCA_965372385.1. Taxonomy (GTDB): domain Bacteria; phylum Pseudomonadota; class Gammaproteobacteria; order Chromatiales; family Chromatiaceae; genus JASJBU01. Next base: position 14,065 of record CBDVCD010000035.1, read on the forward strand.
TCCGTATGGCCCATCTGGCCTTTGCTGGCAGTTTTGCGGTAAATGGCGTCGCCAAGCTACACACTGAATTGCTGAAACAGGATGTCATGCAGGACTTCTACCGGCTCTGGCCGGAGCGCTTCAGTAACAAAACCAACGGCGTCACTCCCCGGCGCTTTTTGCTCTTGAGCAATGAGGGACTCTCTCGTCTCATTCGCGATCAGCTCGGTTGCGACTGGATCACCGACCTGGACCAGCTCAAGGAGTTGGAGGAGTTTGCGACAAACCCACAATTTCAGACGCTCTGGCAGAAAGAGAAGCGAAACTCAAAGATCACCCTCGCCAAACTGATCAAGGAACGCACGGGCGAGGTGGTAGACCCGAACTCCCTATTCGATATCCAGGCCAAACGCATTCACGAATACAAGCGGCAACACCTCAATCTGTTACACATCATTAGCCTCTATAATCGGCTGAAACACGACCCCAACGCGGATATTACACCTCGTACCTTCATCTTTGCCGGCAAGGCGGCACCGGGTTATAGGATGGCCAAGCTGATCATCAAGCTGATCAACTCAGTCGCCTATATGATCAACCGGGATAGCGACCTGAAAGACCGACTCAAGGTGGTGTTCTTTCCCAACTTCAATGTCAAGAATGCCCAGAAGATCTATCCAGCCGCCGATCTTTCGGAACAGATATCAACGGCAGGCAAAGAGGCATCCGGCACCGGCAACATGAAGTTTTCACTCAACGGGGCATTGACCATCGGCACCCTGGATGGCGCCAATATAGAGATCCGTGAAGAGGTTGGCGCGGAAAATTTCTTTCTATTTGGACTGGAATGCAAAGAGATCTACCGTCTGCAGGCGGAGGGTTACCGACCTCACGAGTACTACCAGAATAATCTGGAACTACGCGAGAGCATCGATCTCATCTCATCCGGCTTTTTCTCCCATGGAGACCCTGAAATATTCAGGCCACTGGTGGATGAATTGCTCAATAGCGATTCCTACATGCTGCTGGCGGACTATCAGACCTATATAGATTGCCAACAGTCGGCCAGCCAGGCATTTCGCCACCCTACTGAATGGACCCGGATGTCCATTATCAACGTGGCGCGGATGGGTAAGTTCTCCTCAGACCGCTCGATCCGGGAATACTGCGAAGAGATCTGGAAAGTAAAGCCGGTTTCGGTGGAACTCTAGTTACCTATTTATCTTCCCGTAAGTAACTATTGAAGCAAAAAAGGTCTGAATTTTTCAGACCTTTCTCAATGGCTCTATGAGTCGTCACAAGTAACCGACAGATCCCACACAGCCGGTGAGTGATAGAGTCTTGCCAGTTGCAGTTCCCGTTCGATCTCCATCTCCCGGGGCAGCTGATCGCCAAAACGGGTGAACAGCTCTTCCTGGTCGTTGGTCTCGCGACGCGCCACTTCGCGATCGATATTCATGATGTGGTAAAAATCCTCCTTGCTGAAATCCAGACCATCCCAGGTGAGGGCATTGTAGCCAGGCACCCCGCCCAGAGGGCTTTCGATGGCTGGAGCACAACCCTTGCATCGGTCCACCACCCACTTCAATACGCGCATGTTTTCACCGAAGCCCGGCCAAATGAAACGACCATGTTCATCCTTGCGGAACCAGTTGACGCGGAAGATGCGAGGTGGCGTGGCGACGTTCTTGCGCCCGATGCGCAACCAGTGGCGCCAGTATTCGGCCATGTTGTAGCCACAGAAGGGCAGCATGGCCATGGGATCGCGGCGCATCGCCGCCTGACCAATGGAGGCGGCAGTGGCCTCGGAGCCCATGGTCGCGGCCATGTAGACCCCATGCTCCCAGTTGTAGCTTTGATAGGCCAGGGGAAAGTTGTGGCTCACCCGGCCACCGAAGAGAAAGGCGCTGATGGGCACCCCGGCCGGGTTCTCCCACTCCGGATCGATCGAGGGGCAGGCCGCGGCCGGTGCGGTAAAACGCGAGTTGGGATGGGCGGCAGGGGTTCCAACTCCGGGGTTCCAATGCTTGCCCTTCCAGTCGATGAGATGGATGGGCGGCTCCTCGGTCAGCCCCTCCCACCAGACGTCCCCATCGTCGGTCAGGGCACAGTTGGTGAAGATGCAGTTTTCCTTCAAGGCCGCCAGGGCATTGGGATTGGATAACTCGTTGGTACCGGGGGCGACGCCAAACAGACCATACTCCGGATTGATCCCATAAAATTTGCCATCCGCGGCATTGGGTTTGATCCAGGCGATGTCATCACCAATGGTGGTCACCTTCCAGCCCTCGAAACCTTCCGGAGGAATCAACATGGCAAAATTGGTCTTACCGCAGGCACTGGGAAATGCCGCGCCCACATAGATCTTTTCGTGATCGGGGGATTCCACTCCCAGGATCAGCATATGCTCGGCAAGCCAGCCTTCGTCCCGCGCCATGACTGATGCGATACGCAGCGCAAAACACTTCTTGCCGAGCAAGGCATTGCCACCATAGCCACTGCCAAAGGACCATATCTCCCGGGTCTCGGGAAAATGGGTGATGTACTTATCCTCGATATTACCTGCACATGGCCAGGGGACATCCTGCTCACCTGGCGTAAGTGGCGCTCCAACGGAATGTATGCAGGGGACAAATTCACCCTCATTACCCAACACATCGAGAACGTGTTGTCCCATGCGCGTCATGATGCGCTGATTCACCACCACATAGGGTGAATCGGTGATCTCTATGCCGATATGCGCAATTGGGGAGCCAAGGGGACCCATACTGAACGGGATAACGTACAGGGTGCGCCCCTGCATACAGTCCCTGAACAGACCCTTGAGGATGGTCTTCATCTTGGCCGGGGCCATCCAATTGTTGGTGGGTCCCGCATCCTCTTCTTTCTTGGAGCAGATGAAGGTACGATCTTCGACACGGGCGACATCGCTAGGGTGTGAGCGGGCCAGAAAGCTGTTGGGCCTCTTCTCCGGGTTCAATCGAATAAAGGAGCCAGCTGCGACCATCTCTTCGCACAACCGGTCGTACTCTTCCTGTGAACCGTCACACCAATAGATACGGTCGGGATTACACAGGAGAGCAATTTCATCGACCCATGCCAGAAGTTTACGATTACCAGTCCGGCTGGCGCCATCATGTGTGGTGGTCATACAGTGGGTTCCTCAATGCAAAAGTTATCACAGGACTCAGACATACTTACCAGCCCGCGCATGGCAGCATTACCGATAAGACGCTGAGATAAATTGTTATTGTTTAGCAATTCTTACGCCAACCATTACAACTCCTTGAATTAAATAAATAATCCACATAGACGCATAAAGCAGTTGACGAAACCTTTCCGCAAAACCGGGCGCAAACAACGAACGGGCCCCAAAATCGCACATTTCCGCATCTTGTACCTTCCTAGCCCCCACTCCTCATGCGTCTAAATCAGGGTAATATTGTTTTCTTTTCCCTGCAAGGACGAAATTTATTACCCCAGCGTTGTTATCCGGACTGCTTGATTGGTCAGTTCCCTCACTCGGCATAGTGCACCTCGTCACCAATCCTGTAACGTTCAGCGAGCCAGAAAGCGGTTAGCCGCAAGGCTTGACTCGCAGGGAATGGCAGGCCCTTTCCAAGAGGCATAACGCCGCGGATGACCGCTTCCTGGCTCGCCCGCAGGGAGAGCGCCTATGCCGCCATTGCTGCGTTGCGATCCTTGTAAAGGGCCTGCCATTCACTGCGGATCGCGTCTTGCACTGGCAGCATAGGCGCACTCTGAATGTAACAGGATTGGTGACGAGGTACACTAGCCCAATGATCTATCCAGCTGTTGTTGAATGGCAGCCTCAATCGTCCCTTTCATCGGGCTCAACAGCAAACCCAGTTTAACCTTAAACTCAACGAAATCGTCACCGACAATGACCGAACCAGAAGCACCTGACCGTTGAAAATTCAAGGAGTCGCCATCCCACGTCCATTTAGCTTTCAACTTATTCTGCAGAGAGTTGGCAATCTCCTGCACCCTATCCCGGGCGGTAGTTCGTCCCAGGCTATGCTGACGCTTGATGTTAATATTTTCCACGGAAAGGCCCCTTATTAATCGTACCGAATAATGAGGTTTATCAGTTGGCACCCGTTTATGGGTGGAAACTCATTAATCCAGCTATTTCCCGTTGGTCGATTCACATTTTTCGATATCCACCACAACCCCTTCCCTTAGATCGACACTGCCGCCTGCTCCCCTGGCAAGACGCAGCTGCTGCCGAACCGCTTCAGTACGCCCCACCTCTCTTCCCAGGTAGTAACCCAGGGCAAACAGTCCAACGCTAACGATCATGCGATAAATCATGAATGCACCTCAACTCAAGACTTGAATGGCGGCCACTCTCCCTCAGGCATTGTACTCCAAGAGAACACGCTTGTAGCCATGAACTCCCAACTCTGAGTACAATAAAATGGAATGTGAGCCATAGCAACCACTGGATTGAGCGAGGTCAGTATGCTGGATTGGATCTTTATCCCGGAAGCCTGGGTGGCACTCTTGACGTTGACAGCGTTGGAGATTGTGTTGGGAATCGACAACATCATCTTCATTTCAATCCTGGTCGGACGTCTCCCGGAACATCAGCGTCAACGGGCCCGCATGCAAGGCCTGGGGCTTGCCATGTTCACGCGGATAGCCTTGCTGCTATCCCTTACCTGGGTGATGCGCCTGACCGATCCCATCTTCACGATCCTGGAACAGGCGATCTCAGGCCGTGATCTCATTCTGCTCGGTGGAGGTCTGTTTCTGCTCTACAAGAGCAGCCAGGAGATGTGGGAGAACCTCGAGGGTCCAGAGGAGGAAGAGGCCAGCAAGGTCAAGGCCGTCAGCAGCTACGCGGCACTGCTGGGACAGATCGCGATAGTCGACATCATCTTCTCTCTGGATTCGGTCATAACGGCGGTGGGAATGGCCAAACATGTACCCGTTATGGTACTTGCCATCATTATCGCCGTGGGTGTGATGATGTTTGCGGCCAAGGCGATTGGCGACTTCGTGGACGATCATCCGAGCATCAAGATGCTGGCGCTGAGTTTTCTGGTGCTGGTTGGTGTGGCGCTTATCGGCGAGGGCCTGGATATGCACATCCCGAAGGGATATATCTACTTCGCGATGGCCTTTTCCCTCGCCGTGGAGATGATGAACATTCACACGCGCAAGCGTCGCGTGGAACCGGTCCATCTGCACAAACCCTCCCAGGTGAAGGAGGAGGTTAAATAGACTACTGATCTGTCTCGGAGGATGGCTGCCTTATCTGATCAGCCAGACTCCAGGCACTCATCAGCAGAGGAATGGCCGGGACCATGATATTGCCTCTATACATCTGATGAGCCGCGAGCCCCACCAGTCCGATAAACGCCAGGCTACGCAGA
>CBDVCD010000036.1:0-19341 GCA_965372385.1 uncultured Gammaproteobacteria bacterium
CCGCCGCCAGCGTCTCCCGATCGAGACGCAATCCAGAGAGTATCTCGGCCACCGAAAGGGCATGACGAAGTTGCATTTCGCCAGACCAGAGCCGGCTACCCCCCCCCGCATCCAGGGCCAGCATTGCGGTCGTACGCAGATAGGCCAGATCATCCTTGTCGAATTCTTTCGGCAGGGCATAGATCCACTGATCGATGGCCGACTGGTCGACACTATCCCCCTCAGGCAGGCTGGTGGTAACGGTAACCATGCTAATTGTTGGCAGTCGGCGTCCCGGTTTCAGTCCAACACATGACTGACCAGGCCATCCGCAAGTTTGGGCTCGAACCAGGTCGACTTGGGTGGCATCACCTCGCCCGCATCCGCCACGGCCATCAGATCCTCCATGCCGGTGGGAAAGAGTGAAAAGGCCACCGCCATATCGCCGCTGTCGACCTTTTTCTGCAACCCATCGAGCCCGCGGATACCACCCACGAAATCAATTCTGCTGTCGCGTCGGGGGTCGGAGATACCCAGGATCGGCTCGATCAGGTTATCGGCCAGCAGGCTCACGTCGAGTCTGGCTACCGGATCATCGGAGGGGATGCGTTCGGGGTTCAAGTGCAGATGATACCACTGTTTGTCCAGGTACATGCCGAACTCGGCAGGCCGGCTGGGTTTTACCGGCTGGTCACAAGGCTCCAGGATAAACGCCTCGGCTACTTTTCCCAGGAAGGCCTCCTTATCCAACCCATTAAGATCCCTGACCACCCGATTGTAATCGAGGATTTGCATCTGGTTGTGCGGAAAGATGACGCTCAGAAAATAGTTATAGGACTCCTCTCCGGTATGGCTTGGATTGGCACTCTTTCGCGCCGCCCCTACCCGGGAGCCGGCCGCGGAGCGATGATGCCCATCGGCCACATAGAGCGACTTCATGGCATCAAAGGCACGGGTGAGCTTGGACAGGATCGCTGCATCATCCACCACCCAGATCTCGTGACGCACCCCGTCCGCGGTGGTGGCATCCATATCCGGTTGCACCATGGAAACCTGCGCCAGGGTGTCATCCACCGAGGCGGTACTCGGGTAGACCAGAAACACCGGACCGGTCTGGGCATTCAGGGCATCCACCTGGCGTACCCGGTCGTCCTCTTTCGCAGGCCGGGTAAACTCGTGCTTTTTGATCCGGTCATTGTCGTAGGCCTCCACCGAAGCGGCCGCCACCAGTCCGGTCTGTACATGCGCTCCCATGGTCAGGCGATAGACGTAGTAGCAGGGTTTTGGGTCTCGCACCAACACGCCTTCCGTTTCCATCCTGGCCAGATTCTCCGCCGCCTTGGCATAGACCTCCGGTGCGTAGGGATCGGTCCCTTCGGGCAGATCCACCTCCGGGCGGGAGATATGTAGGAAACTCCAGGGACGCCCGACTACCATCTGCCGGGCCTCGGCCTCATTCATGACATCATATGGCGGAGCGGCCACATCGGCGGCACGACCCTCTGCGGGGCGCAGACCAGGGAAGGCTCTGATCAATGACATAATATTGTCCTCTGGAGGTTTTTTATGTTGGCAAGTCGTGCTTGCCGGTGCGGATTGTTTCAAAATAGCAGTAGCCGGATCAAGCACTCATCCGTATCAAATCAGCAGAATCCTACAAAATAATCAGCAAATTCTGGCAGACAACCACTCGATTAGGGACCAAACTTAGATTGTCGCCACAGACAAGGAACACAGGGATAGCACAGCACTTAGCAGGCAGGGAGCCAAGGGATCGAAGCGAAAGCCAACCAAGCAGGGGCGACATCACCCCGGTTCCAGGGAATGGAGCCGGGGTTTCTCAATTGGACCGGGCCGGGTCAACCCGCCAAAGCGCCTGTGAAGGATCTTCGAATTTTTCCCACAGCTCCATATAGGTCAACCCGCTGGGAGGATGGATTTCACCCGCGGCCACCTCAGAAAGGGGTAACAGCACAAAGGCGTAGTGGGTTATCTCATTACGGGGAAGTTGCACTTCTGGCGTATCTACCACTTGGTCACCGTAGGTCAGCAGGTCAATATCCAGGGTGCGGGGCGCAAACTTGTCTGCATTGCGCTGACGACCGTTTTTCTCCTCGACCGCTCGCAAACGACGCGCCAGGATGGGAATAGATAAAGCCGTCTCTATACCCACGACCAGATTGTAGAAGTTATCACCCGTACATCCCACCGCTTCGCTCTCATAGATGGGCGAGACCACCAGTTCACCGAAATCTGCCCGCAGATCCTCCAATGCCAGGCTGATATGCCGTTGGCGATCGATGTTGCTGCCCAGGCTCAGCCAGACCCGAACCCACGCAGGATCAGTCACGACTCACTCGCTCGATGATCACGCCCACATCCCGGGCGGCACTGACTGCACCGACCTTGTTCAGGGTCAGGCGAACCCAAGGTACCTTGAATTCCTTCAGCACAATCCCCGCGCAACGCTCCGCCAAGGACTCCACCAACTGAAATTCACTCTCCTCAACGAATTCAATCAGGCGTTTGCTCACCGCCTTGTAATCCAGGGTGTCCTCGATAGCATCACTGGCGGCCGCCTTGGCGATATCCGTCCCCATCTCCAAGTCTAAAACCACTGGCTGCTTGATTTCCCGCTCCCACTCATAGATACCGATGACGGTTTCCATGCGCAGATCACGAATGAAGACAATATCCATTAGATAACCATCGTTGTGCTGAAATCCCCATGGTAGTGGAGTCACGCTAAATAACAAACCCTGGCGAGACAAAGTTTTTTTCATCCCTCTTGACCCGTCTGCTACATACAGGTCCAATTCCATCATGATCACTGAACTTCTGCTCATCGTTTCTGCTTATCTACTGGGCTCCATCTCCAGCGCCATCATCGTCTGTAAACTGATGGGGCTTCCTGACCCCCGTACTCAGGGTTCGAACAATCCAGGTGCCACCAACGTGCTGCGTATCGGCGGCAAGAAGGCGGCGGCCATCACCCTGTTCGGGGACATGCTGAAGGGATTGGTTCCCATGCTGATCTGCCAGCTGCTGGACGTCAGTCCCTTGGTCTTCGCCCTTACCGCCATGGCGGCATTTCTGGGCCATCTCTATCCACTGTTTTTTGGCTTTCAGGGCGGCAAGGGAGTAGCCACCGCGCTCGGGGTTCAGTTTGGCCTGCACTGGGCCATCGGTGGTTCCGTGGCCCTGATCTGGCTATTCATGGCCAAGGTAATGAATGTCTCCTCGCTGGCGGCGCTGATCTCCATGGCGCTGGCGCCGATCATTGTCTGGTACTTCTGGCCGGCCAATGAGCTGATCGTGATGCAGGTCGTCCTCAGCCTGATGCTCTTCTGGCGTCACCGCAGCAACATCCAGAACCTGATATCCGGTGACGAAGGCAGCATCTCCCGTGAGCAGGGAGCGAAGGAGGATAATGAGTGATCAACTCAATAGCCCAAAAATCGTGATTAAAAGCAACCATGCCAATTCCAACCTACACTGATCTGCCAGAGCAGATCAGCTGCATCGACACCCATTACCTGCGGCCCGGTCTTGCCGCCTGCTATCTGATGCAATCCGCGGGTGAGGCGGCCTTCATCGATACCGGTACCGCGCATGCGGCGCCCATGTTGATGGAACTGTTGAAGCATAAAGGGATCGCGCCGGCTGAAGTCAAGTATGTCATTCCCACCCATGTCCATCTGGATCATGCAGGAGGCACCGGACAATTGATGCAGCAACTGCCGGAAGCACAGTTGGTCATTCACCCCTACGGTGCTCGCCACATGATCGATCCGGCAAAACTCACCGCCGGCGCTACCGCGGTCTATGGGGAGGAGAGATTCAAGGCCATGTTTGGCGAGCTAAAGCCCGTCCCGGAAGAGCGGGTGATCCAGGCACCGGACGGCTTCAGCCTGGATCTAGGCGGACGCCAATTGATCTGCCTCGACACACCGGGTCATGCCCGCCACCACATCTGCATCTATGATGAACAGAGCAAGGGGGTTTTCAGCGGGGATACCTTCGGCCTCTCCTACCGGGAATTCGACAGCCCACAGGGCCCTTTCATACTGCCCACGTCAACCCCGGTACAATTCGACCCTGAAGCATGGCACGGCACGCTCGACAGACTCATGCGCTACCGGCCGGAAACGATCTATCTGACCCACTTTGGCCAGGTGCAAAACCCTACGAAACTGGCCTCTGATCTGCATACGGCCATTGACGATTTTGTCTCGATTGCTGAACAGGCGGATGGGCCCGAGCCCACCCGCCAGATCAGGATCGGGTTGCTGGAGTGGCTGCTGCGGAAGTTAACCGAGCATGGCTGTCGGCACACTCCCGATCAGGTAGAAGAGCTGCTGGGAATGGACTTGGACCTGAACGCCCAGGGCCTGGATGTCTGGCTCGGGCGTAACATATAAAAAAGGCAACTATTCAGCCTCTGTAGGAGCTGCCCATGGCTGCGATTAGCGACGATAGTCGCTTTGTGTGAAGAGGCCGAAAAGGCTATCGCCTTTGGTCGCAGCCATGGGCAGCTCCTACGACGCATTTTCCGTGTGAAGACATGGGAATGACATAGGGAGCTGAATAGTTACTAAAAAAGAACGGTTGACCGCTAAGGAGGGAATCCAACTCACGGTTGAAGTGAAGCCCTTTCAGTTGGGCTTGGATCCACTCAGATCCCAGGCAAAGGTGCAGTCCAGCTGACAGAGAACATTCACCAGTCCCTTTTCACCCTCACCGATCATCAGGGAGAGCGGGGTGCGACTACGCAGCTTTTTGCTCGCCTGCCTCAACCAACGCTTGCCCATTGCGGAATTGGTCGGATAGGTGGTACGCAACGCGGCATCGATCTTGATCAGGTATTCCACCCTTTTCATCAGTTGCGGATCATCCGGAAATGGCTTGTCATGGCGATATTGAACGAAATGACGGGCCTTACCGTCCATGTTAAGCAGGGCCATGCTCTCTTCGGCACGCAACCCCCAGTTGTCAAACAGATTCATCACACCCCGGGTAATAGCCAATCGATCTTCCAAGGAAATGTTGTTTTTCGTCTGTTCTGTCTCGTTCATAAAATCACCCAAAATATCCTACTCTTTAACTTGGTTATTAAATTCTAACACGAAACCGACAGGAAAAAGCCCAAAATATCTTATGGGTTGATCAGGTGCCAAACAGGGACCGCCACCAGCGTTTGCGGTTTTTCGGAATAACCTGTGAGGATGGCAGATCGACTGGAGGAATCTTACTCAAGACCCAACCGGGGAGTGGTGGGTTATCACTGTAGCCACAGGAGACACCCAGGTTATTTGGATCATAAATCTTTACAAACGAAGGGGTTTTCAGGTCATCCGCATAGACGATCCCACAATAGTCCTCATCATGTTCCTTTCGCAGTAAGCTATCGACCTGAGTGATAAAACGGTTGAAGGCATCTGCATCCACGGCAGCAGCCGGAGGCGCTTCACCAATCGCATAGATGTACCAGTTTCCATCTGCATCACCGCGCATCTGCTCCCACAAGGCGTCAAGGTTGTGCCAACGCAGGGCAGAGGTAAAGCTGCCACGGAATGCCTCGAGATAGGTCTGTTGTTCGCTCATTTCGTCACTCATTCACTGGACAAATCTATGCATATTACGCATATCCCTCTAGATCAGATGCTAAATCGCTAAGATTGAGAGGCTGCATCCTTGAAACCAGGCTATAATAACGCCTTTTTTTCGAGCGGCAAGGATCATGAGCAAAGCCAACAACACCCTATATGAATCTGCGCTAAGTGACCTCAAACTGCTTAGCCGTGGCAAGGTACGTGACATCTATGCGATTGATGATGACCACCTACTGATTGTCACCAGCGACAGACTCTCTGCCTTTGACGTGGTCCTGCCTCAACCGATCCCGGGCAAAGGCGAGGTCCTGACCCGGGTGGCCAACTTCTGGTTCAAGCGCACCCAATCGTTGGTACCCAACCACCTGTGCGATATTCCATTGGAATCGGTGGTAACGGATGCTGTACAACGAGCTGCCCTGGGTGACCGGGCTATGGTGGTGCGCAAGCTGAAACCCCTGCCAGTGGAAGCAATCGTCAGGGGTTACCTGATTGGATCCGGCTGGAAGGATTATCAACGATCTGGGGGGGTCTGTGGGATCGAACTCCCCTCTGGCCTGCAACAGGCGGACAAACTCCCAGAGGCCATCTATACCCCGTCGACAAAGGCCGAGGTGGGTGCGCATGATGAGAACATCAGCTACGATCGGACCATCGATCTGTTAGGTGAGACGCTTGCCAGGCAGGTGCGTGATCTCAGCCTCAGAATCTATACTGAGGCCGCGGACTACGCCCTGCGGAAGGGGATCATTATCGCCGACACGAAATTCGAGTTTGGTCTCGACCAGAATGGCGTAATCCATCTCATCGACGAAGTGCTAACCCCCGACTCCTCCCGCTTCTGGCCGGCGGACCAGTATCAACCCGGAATCAGTCCCCCAAGTTTCGACAAGCAGTTCGTCAGAGACTATCTGGAAACGCTTGACTGGGACAAAACACCTCCAGGCCCCAGCCTGCCTCAGGAGATCATCCAAAAGACGGCGGAAAAATATCTCGAAGCTGAAAAGCGCCTGACCGGCGGTTGATGAGGAACTGAAGTAGAAATACCTCAGTGAAGGAGATTGCTGGGCGCTAACCTGATGACAGCCTGACTTTACCGATGTTAGAAGCGCCCCCTGTCTTCTATCGTTGGATCGGTGGAAGTGTCATTCAATACTTGTTATGCGCCAGAAAAACAAGACGGCAAAAGTCGTCATCTACACCACCCAACGCTGCCCTCATTGCCAACATGCAAAACATTGGCTCAAGAAGAACAAGATTCCATTTCTGGATTTCAATGTGGGGAAACCTGGAAAAATCCAGCAGCGGTTTTACCAGATGGGCGGTCGGAGTGTACCGCTTATTGTGATAGGCGATCAGCAGTTCAAAGGGTTCAATCCGCAGCAACTTAAAACTGTCCTGGCAAGCGAGGGATTAATACCGATAGGTTGAGCATTCCCGTGGAGTGTTAGCAATTCTGTGCCATTTCAGTAGTACTAGAAAAAAAGGGGTGCGGAAAGCACCCCTTTTTAACCAGTACTCCGTCACGGTCTCTAAACGCTTGATCAGATGCCGTAGTAAGCCTGCATGGTCTCAAGCGACTTAGCAGTAATCTTGTCAGCCTGACCCGCAGTGCCGAAGGCTTCGTAACGAGCCTTACAGATATCGGACATGGCGCTGGTCGCCTCCTTGAGGAACTTGCGTGGATCGAAGTTGCTTTTGTTCTCTTCCAGGTGACGACGAATGGAACCGGTAGAAGCCATACGCAGATCGGTGTCGATGTTAACCTTGCGAACACCGGACTTGATGCCCTCTACGATCTCTTCCACGGGTACACCATAGGTCTGACCCATTTCACCACCGAAGTCGTTGATGATCTTCAGCCACTCCTGCGGTACGGAAGAGGAACCGTGCATGACCAGATGCGTATTGGGAATGCGATTGTGGATCTCCTTGATGCGGTCAATGCGCAGGATCTCGCCAGTAGGCTCCTGGGTAAACTTATAGGCACCGTGTGAGGTACCAATGGCGATGGCCAAGGCATCAACGCCGGTCTTCTCAACGAAGTCGGCAGCCTCTTCAACATCGGTCAGCAGCTGATCCATCTCCAGCTTGCCCTCCGCTCCGTGGCCATCTTCTTCACCCATTTCACCGGTCTCCAGGGAGCCCAGACATCCCAGCTCGCCCTCTACGGAAACGCCGCCAGCATGGGCCATATCCACAACGGCCTTGGTCACATCAACGTTGTACTCGTAGGAGGAAGGGGTCTTGGCATCGGCCATCAGAGAGCCGTCCATCATCACGGAGCTGAAGCCGGACTGAATGGAACGCAGACAGATGGCCGGAGAAGCGCCGTGGTCCTGGTGCATACACACGGGGATGTGCGGATACTGTTCGATGGCGGCCATGATCAGGTGGCGCAGGAATGGCTCACCGGCATAGGAACGCGCACCGGCGGAACCCTGCAGGATAACGGGACTGTTTGTTGTATCGGCAGCCTGCATGATGGCATGCACCTGTTCCATGTTGTTGACATTGAACGCCGGCAGCCCGTAGCTGTTTTCAGCAGCGTGGTCCAGCAGTTGACGTAGGGAAATCAGAGCCATGATAGCCTCCTCGGTTAGTTAAGTTTACTCAGATAACGTCTCTGTCAGGCATCCAGCACCTGACTCAATCTTCATTGGGGACGACATGTTCGCCCACCCGCATCACCTTCATGATGTTCGTCTGTCCCTCGACACCCGAACGATCACCCTTGGTGATGATAACTAGATCATTTTCCCGCACTTCACCCCGGCGCAGCAGCTCATCGATGACCTCCATATTCACCTTGGCGATGTTGGTGCTGGCCACATCGAAACTGACCGGATAAACACCACGGAACAGGGTCACCTTGCGGCGTGTTGCCACATTGCGGCTCAGGGCATAGATGGGAATACCGGAACTGATGCGGGACATCCATTTCACCGTAGAACCTGACTCGGTCAGGGCGGCAATCGCTGTCACTCCGAGGTGATTCGCGGTGTACATGGTCGCCATGGCAATAGCCTCGTCGACCCGCCCGAAGACCGAGTCGATGCGGTGTTGGGAGATGCGTGCCAAGGCCTGCTTTTCCGCCTCGATACAGACCCGATCCATCGCCTCCACCACCTTGTGGGGCTTCTTGCCGATCGAGGTCTCGGCGGATAGCATGACTGCGTCGGTACCATCCAGGACCGCGTTCGCCACATCGAAGACCTCTGCCCGGGTCGGGAACGGATTTTCGATCATTGACTGCATCATCTGGGTGGCGGTGATCACCACACTGTTGAGGCGCCGGGCCTCCTTGATCAACATCTTCTGCACCGCGGGCAGTTCAGCATCACCGATCTCAACACCCAGATCGCCACGGGCAACCATGATGGCATCCGAGGCCTCGATGATCTCCTTGATAGAGTCCAAGGCTTCAGCGCGTTCAATCTTTGCGATGATGCCGCCCTGTCCCCCTGCCTCTTCCAGGAGCCTGCGTGCTTCACGCACATCATCCGCACTGCGCACGAAAGAGACGGCAAGATAATCCGCATCGATCTCGGCGGCGAACTTGATGTCAGCCTTGTCCTTGTCGGTTAACGCAGGAGCGGAAAGACCACCACCCTGCTTGTTGATACCCTTGTTGTTCGAAAGCTTACCTCCAACAACCACCTTGCAGCGGACCTTGGAACCCTCGACCTCCGAGACCCAGAGCACGATGGCACCATCGTCCAGTAACAGGGTATCGCCACGGGAAACATCCTGTGCCAGACCCTTGTAGGTCAGACCCACACACTGCTCGTCACCCTCAGTCAATGAGCAATCCGCGTCCAGCGCGAAACTATCATCCTCGTGCAACATGATATAGCCGCTTTTGAAGCGGCCAATGCGGATCTTTGGACCCTGTAGATCGCAGAGCACGCCAACCTGCCGCCCACTGGCCCGGGATCGATCACGGATGCGTTCACAGCGCTGTCTTTGCTGATCATGCGGGTCATGTGAAAGATTGAGACGAACCACATCCACCCCGGCGTGAATGAGCTTATCCATCACCTTAGGATCATCAGTGGCAGGGCCCAGGGTGGCAACGATCTTGGTGCGTCTTGGCATAAAGTTCGATAATTGATTCAAACGCAGGTGAATGGCCGGCTCTCACCGGCCATTCTGCTTAGGCGGCGTGCAGCTTACTTCTCTGCCGCGCGGGCCTCCAGCATGGCCACCGCAGGCAGGGTCTTGCCTTCCAGATATTCCAGGAAGGCACCACCGGCGGTGGAGATGTAGGAAACCTTGTCATAGATATCATACTTCTGAATCGCCGCAATGGTATCGCCTCCACCCGCCAGGCTGAAGCAGCTGGAATTTGCAATGGCCATGGCAACGGTCTTGGTGCCCTCGCCAAACTGATCGAACTCGAACACGCCGACAGGACCGTTCCAGACCACGGTGCCGGCATTGGCAATGATATCAGCCAGTTCCTGCGCGGACTTGGGTCCGATATCGAAAATCATGTCATCATCCGCCACATCACTGGGGTCTTTCAGCACCGCCGGCTCATCCTCGGAAAAATTCTTGCCGCAAACCACATCCGTGGCGATCGGGATATTGGCGCCACGAGCCCGCATTTTCTCAATCAGGGCCTTGGCGGTATCCACCAGATCGTCCTCGCACAGAGACTTACCGACATTATTACCCATGGCCTTGAGGAAGGTATTGGCAATACCACCACCCACAACCAGCTGGTCCACCTTCTCGGAGAGGGCTTCGAGTACGGTCAGCTTGGTGGAGACCTTGGAACCACCAACGATGGCAACCATGGGACGAGCGGGCTCGGCCAAGGCCTTAGCCAAGCTGTCCAGTTCACTAGCCAGCAACAATCCGGCACAGGCAATGGGGGCAAATTTACCGGCGCCATGGGTGGAAGCCTGAGCGCGATGCGCGGTACCGAAGGCATCCATCACGAAGACATCACACAGGGCAGCATATTTCTTTGCCAGCTCTTCATTGTCTTTCTTCTCACCGGCATTGAAGCGGACGTTCTCAAACAGTACAGCCTCGCCATCGGCCACTTCCGGAGTATTCTCCAGGTAATCCTTGACCAGGCGCACTGGCTTGCCCAATTTGGCGGATATGTCGTCTGCAATGGGCTGCATGGAGTTCGCTTCATCTGCGACACCCTCTTCCGGTCGTCCACGGTGCGACATCACCTGCACCTTGGCGCCTGCCTTCATACAGTGCTCGATGGTCGGCATAGAGGCGGTAATGCGGGCATCGGAGGTAACCTTGCCGTCCTTGACGGGAACATTCAGGTCTGCGCGGATGAGAACACGCTTGCCGGCAAGATCGAGATCGGTAAGTTTAATGAAAGACATGATGCGAACTCCTTAGTCGTTCGAATTTTGAATGCTGAATCTTAAATTATGAATTCTGGGGTTCGCATCGCGAACCGGCTCCTAACTCAAAATTCATAAGTAAAAATTCATAATTGCATTTGGCTGGCACCAGAGAGGCGGTCGAAAGCCGCCTCTCTGGCAGTCACCAATTACTTGGAGACGTACTCTACAAAACGCAGCATGTTGCAGGTGTAGCCGTACTCGTTGTCGTACCAGGCGACAACCTTTACAAAGGTGCCGTCCAGGGCGATACCGGCGCCTGCATCGAAGATGGAGGATTGACCGCAACCGCGGAAGTCGGTGGAAACAACCTTCTCGTCGGTGTAAGCCAGGGTCTCGCTCATAGGACCGGTCTCAGAGGCAGCCTTCATGGCGGCACAGATGTCGTCATAAGAAGCTTCACTGTTCAGCTCAATGGTCAGGTCGACCACGGAAACGTCAGAGGTCGGTACGCGGAAGGCCATACCGGTCAGCTTACCGTTCAGCTCAGGTAACACGACACCTACAGCCTTGGCAGCACCAGTGGAAGACGGAATGATATTTTCCAGGATGCCACGGCCACCACGCCAGTCTTTCATGGATGGACCGTCAACGGTCTTCTGGGTAGCGGTTGCAGCATGCACGGTGGTCATCAAACCACGTTTGATACCCCACTTGTCGTTCAGGACTTTCGCCACGGGCGCCAAGCAGTTGGTGGTGCAGGAGGCAGCGGAAGTGATGGCCTGTCCAGTGTAAGTATCATGGTTCACGCCATGCACGAACATCGGCGTACCGTCCTTGGAAGGAGCTGACATGACAACCTTCTTGGCGCCGGCGTCGATGTGTTTCTGGCAGGTCTCTTCGGTCAGGAAGAAACCGGTGCATTCGATAACCAGATCGGCGCCGATATCGCTCCAGGCCAGATCGGCAGGATCGCGCTCAGCGGTCAGACGGATGGTCTTGCCGTTTACGATCATGTTGCCGCTATCAATGGAAATATCACCATCGAAGTTACCGTGCACAGAGTCGTACTTCAGCATGTAAGCTAGGTAATCGGCGTCCAGCAGGTCGTTGATACCAACCACTTCGATTCCAGGGAAGTCCTTGGCGATCGCGCGGAATGCCATACGGCCAATACGGCCAAAACCATTGATGCCTACTTTGATAGTCATATTTGATGCTCCGTTTAACGTATTAAGTTGTTAATCTAAATCTGAAATGATTGGGGCGCCACTGGCGCCCCACGGTTATCTCAAGCGGAAACCTCGTCGATCGCGGCGCCCACATTCTCGACGGTAAAACCGAACTCCTTGAACAGCTGACCCGCCGGTGCGGATTCACCAAAGCGATCCATGCCGATCACCTTGCCATTCAGGCCAACATATTTGTACCAGGCGTCGGACACTGCCGCTTCCACCGCCACGCGGGCTGTCACTGCGGCAGGCAGTACAGACTCTTTGTAGGCTGCATCCTGGGCATCGAATGCATTGGTGTTAGGCATGGAAACGACACGCACCTTCTTACTCGAATCCGCTGCGGCCTTGACTGCCAGATCCACTTCGGAACCGGTGGCGATAACGATCGCATCCGGTGTGCCGTCACAGTCGCTGAGCACATAACCGCCCCTGGTGATATCCGCAATCTGTGCGTCTGTACGCTGCTGATGGGCCAGCCCCTGACGGGAGAAGATCAGGCAACTCGGACCGTCTTTTTTCTCGATAGCTGCCTTCCAGGCCACCGCAGTTTCCACGGCATCACAGGGACGCCAGACGTCCATATTGGGAATCATGCGCAGGGTCGGGATCTGCTCTATCGCCTGATGGGTGGGGCCATCCTCACCCAGACCGATGGAGTCATGGGTGTAGACAAAGATCGACTGGATCTTCATCAGGGCCGCCATGCGCAGGGCATTCCGAGCATATTCGGAGAACATCAGGAAGGTGGCGCCGTAGGGGATAAACCCACCGTGCAGGGTGACACCGTTCATGATCGCCGACATGGCGAACTCGCGCACCCCGTAGGAGAGATAGTTACCGTCCGTGTGTCCATCGGTAATCGCCTTGGATCCGGACCAGGCGGTCAGGTTGGATGGGGTCAAGTCAGCAGAACCGCCAAGGAACTCTGGCAGCAATGGACCATAGCCATTCAGCGCATTCTGGGACGCCTTGCGGGTCGCCGGGGAGTCAGCCTTGCCGTTTACCTCATTGACGAACTTAGCGGACTCTTCCTGCCAGTTGGCAGGCAGATCACCGGCCATACGGCGCTTGAATTCGGCTGCTAGATCAGAGTGGGCTGCTTCATAGGCGGCAAACTTCTCGTTCCAGGCAGTTTCGGCGGTAGCGCCATCCTCTTTCGCATCCCAGCCTGAGTAGATCTCGTCAGGGATCACAAAAGGCTCGTGCGTCCAACCCAGCTGTTCGCGGGTGGCGGCGACCTCTTCATTGCCGAGGGCGGCGCCATGGCAAGCATGGCTGCCGGCCAGATTCGGCGAACCAAAACCGATGGTGGTCTTACAGCAGATCATGCTGGGCTTGTCGGAAGCCGCCTTGGCCTGCTTGATGGCGCTGTTGACCGCATCCGCATCATGACCGTCCACATCGCTAACCACATGCCAGCCGTAGGCCTCGAAGCGCGCCGGTGTGTCATCGGTAAACCAGTGTTCGACCTCACCATCGATACTGATGCCGTTGTCGTCCCAGAAGGCAATCAGCTTGCCCAGACCCAGGTTACCCGCAAGAGAGCAGGCCTCGTGGGAGATACCCTCCATCATGCAGCCGTCACCCAGGAATACATAGGTGTGGTGGTCGACAATGTTGTGTCCCGGTTTGTTGAACTGAGCCGCCAGGGTTCTCTCCGCCAAAGCCATGCCCACCCCATTGGTGATGCCCTGACCCAGGGGGCCAGTGGTGGTCTCAATACCGGGTGCGTAACCATACTCCGGGTGACCCGGGGTCTTGGAGTGGAGTTGACGAAAACTTTTCAGATCATCCATGCTCAACTCATAGCCGGTGAGATGCAGCAGAGACTAGATGAGCATCGAGCCATGCCCATTGGACAGGACGAAACGGTCACGATCCGCCCAGTCCGGATTGGCCGGATTGTGCTTTATGTGGCTGTTCCACAAAACTTCGGCGATATCGGCCATACCCATGGGCGCACCCGGGTGGCCCGAATTGGCTTTCTGTACTGCATCCATGCTCAAAGCACGAATGGCGTTGGCAAGTTCTCTGCGTGAGGACATTGACCTCTCCTGATTTAAGTTAGAAATCTCATTCGGTTTCCAGTTTGAATCCAGATCCTACTGACTGTCTCGATAGCTTTAACGAGCCGGCCCTTTGGTTTTCCGGACCCCCTGAGCTGGCAGAACCCCATCCGCCAACCCTAAATTCTCAATCGACCGATCAACAACCCGATAGCAGCAACGAGTGGATTCGGCACCCAACACGAAAAAAAAGGTGTGCTATTCTGACTCAACCTCAAGGCAGGAGCAATTTAGCTGACTTTATAGGGGCAATAAGCTGGATTAATGGTAAATCCTAATATCCTGATATTCTCAGATAATCATTCATTCCCCGCGCCACTTGATGGAGCATCCCATACTGGGGATTTGATCCTCTGGTCCCTGGCCGGTTTCAGCCACCCGCTGCATGGCTTCGAACAGGTCACGTCGCACGTCTTTCCTCGCTGCCTGCTTGCGACTCTCATCCAGTCGGCCACGATACTGCAGCCCAAAATCGCTGTTATAACCGAAAAAATCCGGTGTGCAGACCGCTCCGTAGGCCTTGGCGACATCCTGGGTCTCGTCAAAAAGATAGGGAAAAGGGAAATCGAACTGCTCAGCAACCTGCTGCATATTCTCGAATGAGTCTTCTGCATATTCGGTCGGATCGTTCGACATGATGGCTGCACAGTTGATACCAAGCGTCCGCAACTCTTTGGCATCACGTACGATGCGGTCACGAATCGCTTTGACATAGGGACAATGGTTACAGATGAACATCACCAATAACCCCTTCTCACCCATACACTCACTGAGTGTCCAGTTCCTCCCATCAACACCGGGCAGATTAAAGTCTGGGGCCAATTTGCCGAATTCACACACCGGTGTTTGCAGTGAAACCATTGGGATTACTCTCAGCTGGGTGGATATGCAGGTAGCGCATTATGCAAAAAGCCGGAAGCCGTGTAAAATCTTGCCGCTGAATTAAATCGTCTTTTCACCTTCCGCTGGGCTGTCGCCCGATTCAATCCAACCAATCATTAACGCTACGGATATAGAATATGCCCAACGAGACTATCTTTACTTCGGAATCTGTTTCTGAGGGCCACCCCGACAAGGTTGCAGACCAGATTTCCGATGCCATGCTGGATGCAATACTGGAACTGGACCCTCACCCCGAGAGGGCCAGGGTCGCCTGCGAAACCATGATCAAGACCGGTGCTGTGATCGTCGCGGGAGAGATTTCTACCGAGGCCTGGGTGGATCTGGACGATCTGGTGCGTGGGGTGGTCAGCGACATCGGCTATACCAACTCGGATGTGGGCTTCGACGGCTCCACCTGTGCGGTGATGTCTCTGATCGGCAAGCAGTCGGGGGATATCGCCCAGGGTGTGGACCGCACCAGTCCCGAAGAACAGGGCGCCGGCGACCAGGGCATGATGTTCGGTTATGCCACCAATGAGACCGATGTGCTGATGCCGGCCCCCATCACCTATGCGCACCGCCTGGTCCAACGCCAGTCAGAGATTCGCAAGGCGGGCATACTGCCCTGGCTGCGACCCGATGCAAAGAGTCAGGTCTCCCTGCACTATGAAGATAACAAAGTAACCGGCATCGATGCCGTGGTGCTCTCCACCCAGCACGCCCCGGATATCGACTACGCCCATCTGCGTGAGGCGGTGATGGAGAACATCATCATGCCGATCTTGCCCGAAGAGTGGCTAAACAAGTGCCCACAAGAGAAGATCCATATCAATCCCACCGGCAGCTTTGTCATTGGCGGTCCGGTGGGGGACTGTGGTCTGACCGGGCGTAAGATCATCGTGGATACCTACGGCGGTATGGCGCGCCACGGCGGCGGAGCCTTTTCCGGCAAAGACCCATCCAAAGTGGATCGCTCCGCCGCCTATGCAGGCCGCTACGTGGCCAAGAATATCGTCGCGGCCGGACTTGCCGACCGTTGCGAGATTCAGGTCTCCTATGCCATCGGCGTGGCAGAACCTACCTCGGTCATGGTCGAGACCTTCGGTACCGGTAAGATTGCCGACGAGAAGATCGTCGAACTGATCCGCAACCATTTTGATCTGCGTCCCTATAGCATCATCAAAATGCTCGATCTCTACAACATACAACAGATCAAGTACCGCAAGACTGCCGCCTATGGCCATTTTGGCCGTGAGGATGAGGGCTTTACCTGGGAAAACACCGACAAGGCGGAGGATCTCAAGACGGACGCAGGTCTTTAAATATTGGTGATTAGCCCCATCTCTCAGCTGATATCCAACGAAAAGGCGATGGGGATAGGTTGGCGAAACCCACGGCGACATGGATGCCGCCGTGGAGCGTACACGGACGTATTTACAGCGTGTTTCGGCAGCCTATCCCCACCGCCGAGGCGCAGCTGAGAGATGGGGCTAATCACCTAAATATTTGCCACAAAGGCGCAGAGAATTCTTTACGCTACGATACTTAGTCGCGGGACAGTACAACGACTCTGCGTTCTCTGTGGCTAAAAAACCCAGTCCTCCGAGGAGCGCTGCGACGGGTAAGATTCCCGCCAGGCTCGGGGAAATGGCACAAACAGCAAAACGGCGCTCACTCTGATATTCAGGAGATGATTAACATGAGTGAGTTTACCGATTATAAGGTTGCCGATATCAGCCTGGCCGACTGGGGCCGCAAAGAGATCGCCATCGCCGAGACCGAAATGCCCGGTCTGATGGCTTTACGCCGGAAATACGCCACTGAACAGCCCCTCAAAGGAGCCCGTATCACCGGCTCCCTGCACATGACCATCCAGACCGCGGTATTGATTGAGACCCTGGTGGCCCTGGGCGCCCAGGTACGCTGGTGCTCTTGCAACATCTTCTCCACTCAGGACCATGCAGCGGCGGCGATTGCCGCGGATGGTATTCCGGTCTATGCCTGGAAGGGCGAAACCCTGGAGGAGTACTGGTGGTGTACCGAACAGGTACTGAACTGGCCCGATGGGGGCCAGCCCAATATGATCCTGGACGACGGTGGCGACGCCACCCTGTTGGTCCATAAGGGAGTGGAATTCTCCAATGCAGGCGCCGTCCCCGAACCCACCGCAGACGACCCGGAGGAGTGGAAGGTCACTCTGGGCGTGCTGAAACGCAGTCTGCAGGAGGACAGCCAGCGTTACCATAAGATGGCCGAGTCCATCAAAGGCGTCACCGAAGAGACCACCACCGGCGTCCATCGCCTCTACCAGATGATGGAGCAGGGTGAACTGCTGTTCCCTGCAATGAACGTCAACGACTCGGTGACCAAATCCAAGTTCGACAATCTGTATGGTTGCCGGGAATCCCTGGTGGACGGCATCAAGCGTGCCACCGATGTCATGATCGCCGGCAAGATCGCCCTGGTGGCGGGTTATGGTGACGTTGGCAAGGGCTGCGCCCAGTCCCTGCGCGGACTTGGCGCCACTGTCTGGATCACCGAGATCGACCCGATCTGCGCCCTGCAGGCAGCGATGGAGGGCTATCGCGTGGTCACCATGGAGGAAGCGGCGCCTCTCGCCGACATCATCGTCACCGCTACCGGCAACTATCACGTCATCACCCACGACCACATGGTGGCCATGAAAGACCAGGCCATCGTCTGCAACATCGGCCATTTCGACAACGAGATCGACGTGGCCGGCGTGGAGAAGTACGAATGGGAAAATATCAAACCCCAGGTGGATCACATCATCTTCCCTGACGGCAAGCGCATCATCCTGCTGGCAGAGGGCCGCCTGGTGAATCTTGGTTGCGCCACCGGCCACCCCAGCTTCGTGATGTCCAACAGTTTCACCAATCAGATCCTTGCACAGATGGAGATCTTCAAAAATCCTGAACAGTACCCGGTCGATGTTTATGTACTGCCAAAAAAACTGGACGAAGAGGTGGCGCGCCTGCATCTTGAAAAGATCGGCGTCCACCTCACCACGCTCAGTCAGAAGCAGGCCGACTATATCGGTGTGCCTGTGCAGGGTCCCTACAAGGCCGATCACTACCGCTACTAAACAGCCATCGGCTTTCAACAGCCGGCCTTCAGCTCTGGATTCAGGGCTGATTGCTGTTTGCTGAAGGCTGGCTGCTGAATGTTGGAGGCTCTAACCATGCCACACCCAAACCACACATCCCGCACCTTCAGTTTTGAACTCTTTCCGCCCAAGACGGAAAAGGGCTTGCAAAACATGCAGGCCACTGTCACACAACTCAATACACTCGCACCGGAGTTCTTCTCTGTCACCTATGGTGCTGGCGGCTCCACCCAGCAACGCACCTTCTCCAGTGTGGATTGGTTGACAGAGAATGGAATCGAAACGGCGCCTCATCTCTCCTGCATCGGTTCTGACCGGGATGAGATCCTCCAGATTCTCGATCATTACAAAAGACAGGGTATTCGTCACATTATTGCCCTGCGTGGTGACCTTCCCTCAGGTGTAGGGCTTGGAGGCTCAGGCGAACTCAATTACGCGAATGAGTTGGTGTCTCTTATCAAAGAGAACTTTGGCAACCATTTTTTCATCGAAGTTGCCGCCTATCCTGAGTTCCACCCGCAAGCAAGTGGGCCGGAAGCCGACCTGGATAACTTCAAACGCAAGGTTGAGGCCGGCGCCGCCAGTGCAATCACCCAATATTTCTACAATGCGGACGCCTATTTCCGTTTTCTGGAGGACTGCGCCAAGCGGAACATCGAAATTCCCATCGTGCCAGGCATCATGCCGATAACCAACTTTGTTCAGTTGGCACGCTTTTCCGACAGCTGCGGGGCGGAGATACCCCGCTGGCTACGTATGCGGTTAGCGTCGTTTGGTGATGATCTGGAGGGCATCCGGTCCTATGGCTCGGATGTGGTAAGCAAACTCTGTGAACAACTCCTCTCCGGTGGCGCCCCGGGACTTCATTTCTATACCATGAATCAGGCCGGACCCACCTTGCAGATCTGGCGGAATCTTGGATTTTAACTATTCATCAGCCTCTGTAATACGGGGCTGTTGAATAGTTACCTTGGATTTGCGAACAACAGACTGTCAGGCAGTGGATATCCGGCCGTAATCCGGTCTTTTCACATATCGCGAGACGATGGCATTGTCTTCCGCAAGCACAGACATCCTGATCTCGCCCATTGGCCTTACGGCAACTCCAAAGCGGTGTAATCC
>CBDVCD010000037.1:0-19174 GCA_965372385.1 uncultured Gammaproteobacteria bacterium
CTGCCGGTATCGTAGTCAGCGATGGTATCGGCGAACAGATCCAGTTTACCGGTGGACATCTTCAGCGGGGTGTCGTGACGGCCGGCCAGTACGGTACCGAAATTACCCGCCAGTCCGACATAGGCATTACGATTGGTGAGGCCGTCGAATTCTTGGCCAACCTTTACACCAAACTCCATCTTGTAGATGGCCTTCAGGCCGTTACCCAGGTCCTCGGAACCCTTGATGCCCAAGCGGGAAGACTGATCGGACAGACCGTACTGATCTTCCTGCACGCCGTCAACAATATTCGCGTCGTCGCTGACAAAATCGGTAGCGACACGAACCTTACCGTAAACGGTTGAATCGGCCATGACGGCTACAGGGGCGACCAGCGCGGCGGCTATTGCCAGTGAGAGTACTTTTTTCATTTGCGTTAACTCCAAAAGAGATATTAGGTAATAAATTGACTACGGTGTGAATAATAGACAAGGATATTTCCCAATGCAAGTATTATTTGTAAAAAAAACACAGTCTTTATTTATGTGGCATATTTACAACAAACAGCCAATCAACCCTCGGCACAAACGACAAATCAACAGGTTATACAGATTAACTAGAACCAATATAGATTATATGGGCGTATAAAGCATATAAATGTCCACCAATGTCTCACAAAACCCATAGTGCCAGACTCACCACACAACAGCCTTGGCTTAAGATAATTATCTGTGATAACAATCTATTAGAGGGTTATTTGGAGAAAAAAGAAGACCAACACAGCCCAACTGCCGGATTGGCGGGGACTAACACCCAGCAATGATAAGGTTATATCAATCCAGCGCAGGCATGACCCGTGCCTGGAGCAGGTCCTTCAAGCCCTTTAACTCCGCATAGCTGTCCGCCAGACCCTCGATATAACCCAGGGTGCGGGGGATATCCTGCAGATAGCCCGGTTTGCCGTCCCGCTGATTGAGACGGGCGAAGATGCCGCTGGCCTTGAGGTGTCGCTGCACCCCCATGAGGTCGAACCAGCGCAGAAACCGCTCCTCATGTTCCTTCCGCAGAACACCGGACTGCAGCGCCAGCTCGAAATAACCCAAGACCCAGGCCTCGACCCGGGCCTTTGGCCAGCCGATATAGCAGTCGCGCAGCAGGGAGACCAGATCATAGGTGACCGGTCCCAGCACTGCGTCCTGGAAATCGAGAATGCCGGGATTGTGTCTTTCCGTCACCATCAGGTTGCGGGAGTGATAGTCCCGATGCACGCAAACCCGAGGCTGCTCCAGCGCGCTGTCGGCCAGAAAACCGAAGGTCCGATCCAGCATGGCATGCTCCGCATCCGACAACCTCAGACCCAGCTGCCTGCCCACCAGCCATTCGCGAAACAGCTCCATCTCCCGCAGCAGCAGGACCCGGTCATACGCCGGCAGAGACTCCCGGGGACCACAGGCCTGGATGGTGATCAGGGCGCCGAGGGCATCGCCATAGAGCCGGTCGACTGTCGATTCATTGAGCCGATCGAGATAGAGCCTGCTGCCCAGATCCTCCAGCAGCAGATAGCCCTGTTGCAGGTTGCGGGCGTGGATATGCGGCACATTGAGCCCGATGGCCTCGTAGGCCTCCGCCAGCCGGATGAAAGGCCCGGTGTCCTCCTGGTCGGGCGGCGCATCCATGGCGATGTAGCTCCTCTCCCCCACCCCGATACGAAAATAGCGCCGAAAGCTGGCATCGCCTGAGGCAGGCTCAAAGGTGAATCCATCCATCCCCGGCAGGGAGGCGAGCCAGGCTTTTAGTTGTGCGATTCGTTGAGGCATAATAGAAGTATATTCACAGAGGTAAAGTCATGGAACTCCATCCACAAATTTTAGAAAAAGAGGGAGAACAGGAGTTTGTCGTCCTCCCTATTGAGGAATACCAGGTATTAATGGAGTTGGTACATGATTATGAAGATCTCAGAGATTTAAGAGAAGCCAAGGAAGAATCAAAAGACCAAGAAGGTGTTTCGCTTGAACAAGCAACGAAAGACTTAGCTTTGTAGAAAAACCGCCTGCCACAGCCTTACCTATTTACACGGAAGCGGATAATGGGAATCCCATTGCTCTGGCGTTAAAACCAATCTTCCAGCATCAAACCGGTTACTCGGGAAAATTCTCGCTGATTATGGGTGATCAAGGTGGCGCCATTAGCCAGCGCGGTGGCGGCAATCAAGGTATCCAACGGCCCGATGGGCGTGCCGGCCCGTTCCAGCTCGCTCCGAATGCGGGCAGCTGCCGCAGCTTCAGCACGACCAAACGGTAGAAATACAGCCGCATTAATAAAGCAATCCAATTGGGCGCGACGTTTAGTCGCATCTTTCGACTTGGCAATACCGGTTTCCAGCTCGTGCAAGACGATGGCTGACAAGCCGACTTCGGAAGGAGCTACCTTAAACAGGTTTTCAGTTACCCGTCCCATCCCTTTAAAGAAGTAGATCAGGGTATTGGTATCGAGCAGGTACATTAGGGCCTAGAACGCTTCACGCTCGACATCCTCACCTTGCGCGGCACGTAATGCATCAGTCTCAGGCAGATTGGACCAAGCGCCGGCCAGGCTTTTGACATCATCCGGCCACTCGGTTTTCGTTTTTTCCCGCACCAGTTCCGCAATCCAGCGGCTGACCGGTATCCCTTTGGCCTTGGCCGATGCGCGAAGACGTGATTCCGATTCGTCGTCAAGATAGATGGTCACCTGACCCATAAGGCACCTCTAAAAAACATATATGTGCAATTATACATGAGTCTTTCCTAGTACTCCATCAAGGCTGTATCGTAGTATCCCACGAAAGGGCGGTGGGGCTAGGTTGGCGAAACCCTCTCCTCGTTCCCACGGTCCTCCGTGGGAGAAGTGCTACAGGGATGTAGCGGTAACGGACCTAAGGATGGAATGCAGACCTACGGTATGGGTTACCACGGAGGACCGTGGGAACCAGTAACGTTGCGTAACTCCAAATATGTAACCACAATTAGCTATGCGATACGAGTGGGACGACAATAAAGATCGCGCCAACCGGGCAAAACACGGAGTCAGCTTTGAGACTGCCAGTTTGGTGTTCGATGATCCAGCACATCTGTCCATCCAGGACCGGCACGCATGCGGCGAAGAACGCTGGCAAACACTCGGTCTGGTTGGTGGCGTGGTTGTCCTCATGGCCGCACACACTTACCGCGAGGATGACTCTGGCGAAGAGGTGGTTCGCATCATCTCCGCACGCAAAGCAACAGCACAAGAGAGGCAACGCTATGAGCAAGGTATCTAAACAGCAGGCCGAAGAGCTGAGGCGACTCGCCGAGCAACCCGAGAAGTCCATCGACACCAGTGAGATCCCCGAGGTAACCGACTGGAGCAGGGCCGAACGTGCGCGCTTTTACAGGCCGGTGAAGCGGCAAATCACGCTAAGGATCGACGCCGATCTCCTGGAATGGTTTAAAACTCAGGGAAACAAGTACCAGACCCGGATTAATGCGGCTTTGCGGGAATACGTTGAGAGTCATCGTAAGACGGGATGAATCAGCAGCACAGCCAGCACAATTAGGGCCTCAGTCCAGCAACCGAATCATCCGTATCAGCATGTCACGACCGTGTCCCCAGCGCCTTGTTTTAGCATTCTGCCTGCTGGCTATCTCTTCCTCGTCTGGCGCGGGGGAGCTGGCTCAGCCGACACGCATCGATTGGGGACTCGACTGGGGCCCTTGCTCGCCGAAGGTTTGTGCCGCGGACGCAGGCTGCACGGCGGCTTCCCCAGGCGGACTCAATGCGGCAATCCCCCCCATCATCCCAGTGGGCAGAGCCGGATTTATCTACCTGGAGGCCGACAGCGTGGAGTTCGACCAGGCCCTCGACGAGATCCATCTCATTGGCAATGCCGCGTTGCGTAAGGATGACACCTACCTGGAGACCGAGCGGCTGATCTACCATAAAAACCGGCGCGCCGCCGATTTGCAGGAGCGGATCTACCTGGAGCAGCCCGGACTCAGGATCACCGGGGATGAGGGTCGGCTTGAACTGGACAATCACCAGGGCTGGCTCTCCGGGGTGGATTTCCGGCTGCCTGTGAGCAAGCTACGTGGCAGCGCGGAGCGAGCGGAGGTGGAATCCAAGACGCAATCCCGTTATCGGCGGGCATCCTTCACCAGCTGTCCACCAGGTCGCCGGGACTGGAGTATCGGCGCCAGTGAGCTGGAGCTGGACCGGGAGACCGGTTGGGGCGATGCCTACCACGCGGTTCTGCGGCTTGGCGGCCTACCGGTCTTCTACAGCCCCTATTTCACCTTCCCGATCGACGAGCGACGCAAGAGCGGCCTGCTGCTCCCCTCCTGGGGCTCATCGAGCAGCCGGGGAAGCGAGTTCTCCATCCCTTACTACCTCAACCTGGCGCCCAACTACGACGCTACCCTCACCCCTCGCTGGATGAGTCGGCGTGGCACCATGCTGGGAGGCGAGTTCCGCTTTCTGGGAGCACGGCAGAGCGGTATCCTCAGCGGCGAGATCCTGGATGACAAGCTGGAGAGCGAGGAACACGACAACCGGCGTAGCGCCATCAATCTGCGGCACGGGAGTCATCCCTATTCGGGATTGACCACCCGGATCGACTTCACCGAGGTCAGCGACATGAACTACCTGAACGACTTCAGTACGGGTCTGATATCCAGCAGTGCCCGGAATCTGGAGCGGATCGGTGAAGTCAACTACCGTGCAAGCGACTGGCAACTGAGCGGACTGGTGCAGGACTTCCAGACCGTGGACAAGAGCCTCAGCCCCGCCAGCTATCCCTACCGTCTGGTGCCCAAGCTGAGCGCCATTTACGGACATTTCATCGACGGCCTGAATACCGACCTGGTAGCGGTGGGTGAGTATAGCTACTTCAAGCATGACAGCCTAATCAACGGCCAGCGCTTGCGACTCGCGCCCTCGGCCAGCCTTCAGCTACGCCGGCCCTGGGGACACCTGACCCCCCGTCTGACCCTGCACTATGCCAGCTACCAGCTGGATGAGGTCGAGCCTGAACTGCAACGCCCATCCTATAGCGTGCCCACCCTGAGCCTGGACAGCGGCCTCGCCTTCGAAAGAGAGAGCAGCTGGTTCGGCAAGACCGCCACGCATACCCTGGAGCCCCGCCTCTTCTACCTCTATGCCCCCTACGAGGATCAGTCCGAGATTCCCGATTTCGACACCGCTGACCTGGACCTGAGCTTCGCCAACCTGTTCAAGGAGAACCGTTTCAGCGGCGGCGACCGGGTGGGCGACGCAAATCAGCTCACGCTGGCCGTCACCACCCGCTGGCTCGAGAGCGATAGCGGCCTGGAGCGCCTGCGCGCCAGCATCGGCCAGATCCTCTATTTCCAGGACCGGCGGGTGCAGCTCACCGATGATCCGCAGGATCAGTCCGAATCGGCGGTGGTGGCCGAACTCAGCTCCCGCCTGGGGTCTTACTGGCGCAGCTCCCTGAACCTGCGCTGGGACCCCCAACTCGAAGAGAAGCAGATCGACAAGGCCCGCTTCGGTCTGCACTACAAGGCCCCGGGTCAGCAGCTGTTCAACTTCAGTTATAATTACAACGCCAAGAGCGAGATCGAGGATCTGGACCTCTCCTTTCACTGGCATTTCGACTATCGTTTCGCCATGCTGGGAGACTGGAAGCACTCACTGTTTCATAAACGCGCACTGAACAAGGTCATCGGATTCGAGTATGCTGGGCGCTGTTGCTGGACCCTGCGGACCATCTACCAGCAGTATGTGAATGAAACCGATCTCGACGCGGATATCGACCAGGAATACGACACCCGTTTCATGTTACAACTGGAACTCAGAGGCCTGGGCGCCCTGGGCAATGATCCTCAGCAAACCTTGAAAGAGTCTATCTACGGTTATCAACCGGAGTAATTATCCTAGGAACATCCATGACTATCCCTCGCAAACCACTCCCGTGGACATTCGGCCTGCTGTTGCTCTGCCTTGGCCTGGCGAGCCAGGCCGCAGTCAACGAACTGGACCGCATCGTCGCGGTGGTAAATGAAGACATCATCGCCGCCAGCGAACTCAACAACCGGATGCTGGAACTGGCCATCCAACTCCGCCAGAAGGGCCAGGAGTTGCCGCCGAGAGACAGTATGCGGGAACAGGTGTTGGAACGCATGATCTCAAAACGCCTGCAGCTGCAGACCGCAAAACGCCTTGGCCTGACGGTGGATGACACCACCCTGACCAAGGCCATCGCCAATATCGCGAAGAACAACAACATCACCCTGCTGGAACTCAAGCAGACCCTGGAGGCCGACGGCATCAGGTTCAACCTGTTTCGCGAACAGCTGCGGGAGGACATCCTGATCAACCGCCTGAAACAGAAGGAGGTGATCAACCGCATCGTGATCACCGAGCAGGATGTGCGTAACTTTCTCTCCCGGGAGGTTGGCAGCATCCGGCAACGCTCCGCGGTCCATCTGCTGCACATCCTGATCGCCACCCCGGAAGGGGCCTCACCGGAGGACGTACAAGCCGCCAGGAGCAAGGCGGATAGACTGGCCCGGGAGATCCACGACGGCGCGGACTTCAGCGCTATCGCGATGCGGGAGTCGGATGGCCGACAGGCCCTGGATGGCGGCAATCTGGGTTGGATCGAGACCTCACGCATCCCCACCCTGTTCACCCAGGAGGTGGACTCATTGGAACCGGGTAGCATCAGTGACCCGATCCGCAACGCCTCCGGCTTCCACATCATTAAACTGCTGGAGGTCAAAGGCGCCAAACGCCTGCTCATCACCCAGACCCAGGCCCGGCACATCCTGATCAACACCAACGAAATCGTCTCCGACTCGGAGGCCAGGCAGCGGCTGGAAACCCTGCGTGAACGTATCGTCGGTGGTGAGTCCTTCGAGACCCTGGCCCGCTCCCACTCGGACGACAAGGCTTCCGCCGTCAAGGGGGGTGGCCTGGGCTGGACCAGCCCCGGCGACATGGTGCCCCTGTTCGAACAGGAAATGGAGGCCCTGGGGCCCCACCAGATCAGTCTGCCCTTCAAGACCCAGTTCGGCTGGCACATCGTGCAGGTGCTCGCACGGCGTGACCATGACAACACCGAAGAGGTGATGAAGAACACCGCCCGCGCCGCGATTCGCAAGCAGAAATCGGACGAGGCCATCGAACTCTGGCTGCGCCGTCTGCGCGATGAGGCCTATGTGGAGGTGCGTCTGGAGCAGGATGAGTTGTGACGCAAAATTTCTGCGGCACACTCGCCCTGACCCCGGGCGAACCGGCCGGGATCGGCCCTGAC
Source organism: uncultured Gammaproteobacteria bacterium (assembly GCA_965372385.1). Lineage (GTDB taxonomy): Bacteria > Pseudomonadota > Gammaproteobacteria > Chromatiales > Chromatiaceae > JASJBU01. The sequence goes on from CBDVCD010000037.1 coordinate 7,289, forward strand.
CTTGCCGTCCTGCTGGCCCAGCAGAGGTTGCCCGCCCGGCTGGTAGCCATCGCCGACCCGAGCATGCTCGAACGTCGGGCGCGGCGGCTGGGGCTGCCTTTGACCCTGCTACCCTTCCAGGCGGGCAGTGAGCCCACTCCCGCGCCAGCGGGGAGCCTGTACATTCTGCCGGTCCAGCTACGGCAAGAGGAGCACCGCGGCCAGCTCAATGCGGCCAATGCGGGTTATGTGCTGGACAGTCTGAGGATCGCCACCGAAGGCTGTCTGACCCACCGCTTCGACGCCCTGGTAACCGGCCCGGTGCACAAGGGGATCATCAACCAGGGCGGATTTCCCTTCACCGGTCACACCGAATTCCTCGCCGAACTCTGTGATGCCTTCCCGGTGATGATGCTCGCCACACAAGGCCTGCGGGTCGCCCTGGCCACCACCCACATGCCCCTCTCGGAGGTCAGTCGTCAGATCACCCCAGAGCGTTTGGAGCGGGTCATCCGGATCCTGCACGGAGACCTGCGGGACCAGTTCGGCATAACCCGGCCGCGTATCCTGGTCTGTGGCCTCAACCCCCACGCGGGTGAGGATGGTCACTTGGGACGAGAGGAGATCGAGATCATCGAGCCACTGCTGCAGCGGCTGCGCCAGCAGGGGATGCGGCTGACCGGTCCACTGCCGGCGGATACCCTGTTCACCCCAAAATATCTGCAGCAGGCCGATGCGGTGCTGGCCATGTATCACGACCAGGGACTGCCGGTGCTCAAACACCTGGGCTTTGGCAGGGCGGTGAATATCACCCTGGGGCTGCCCATCATCCGCACCTCGGTGGATCACGGCACCGCCCTGGAGCTGGCCGGGACCGGCCAGGCACAAGTCAGCAGCCTGGAGACCGCCGTCAAAACAGCACTTGAGATGGTTGCTGCCAGCAAAATGTAGGATGTGGTGAGGCACGAACCGCATCAACCATAGCGAAGCGAAGGACATAAGCAACATCGATGCGGTTCGCAAGCTCACCACATCCTACATCACTGGAATAACCTCTTTATTCTTCTCCGGGTCTCCGTGCCTCCGTGTGAGGCATTCTTGCGTGTCGAGTTATGGATAACGGCATGGGTAGAAGGGCCGCGAAAAACAGTCGCCATTGAACCGCTATTCGATATCACGCTGGTAAATCACATGTCCCACCCGTTCGATATGTCTCTTCAATGGTGCGGAATGAATAGAGGAAAGCGCCTTGACGTCAAATTGATAGGCGAGTGGAAGATCGTCCAACTCCATGGCCAGGGCTTCGATGCCTAAATCATCCAAAACACCCTCTACAGCCAGGTCGATATCCGAGTTATAGCGGGCCGTTCCCTTGGCTCGCGAGCCGAAGAGCACCACTCGCTCCACATCGGCATGACGCATAAAGACCGAACGCAGCATATCCAGTTCCCGCGAACTCAAACCCGTTTTATTCACCCGCGATCATCATCCGATCGATCAGCCAGGAACCGGTCTGCACGCTGGTGCGGGTCTCGATGTCGCTAGCGACCTCCTGCAGACCCATGAACATCCTCTTGAGGTTGCCGGCGATGGTGATCTCCTCCACCGGATACTGGATCTCACCGTTCTCCACCCAGAAACCAGCCGCGCCACGGGAGTAGTCACCGGTCACATTGTTGACCCCCTGGCCCATCAGCTCGGTGACCAGCAGACCGGTATGCATCCGTTGCAACAGGCCCGCTCGATCCAGCTCACCTGAATTGATGCGTAGATTGCGCACCCCCCCCCCATTGCGGGTGGTTTGCATGCCGAGCTTGCGGGCGGAGTAGCTGTCGAGCACATAGCTGGATAACACACCATCGGTGACAAAATCCCGATCCTGGGTCGCCACACCCTCACTGTCGTAGGGGGCGCTGGCGAGCCCCCGCGGCAGGCGAGGCTCCTCATGAATGCGGACAAATTCCGGAAACACCGGTCGGTCGAGCTGATCCAGCAGGAAACTGGACTTACGGTAGAGGGCAGAACCTCGGATCGCCCCGACAAAGCTGCGCAACAGGCCCACCGCCACATCGGCCTGAAACAGTACCGGCGCCTCTTGGGTCGATATCTTGCGCGCCCCCAGGCGGGCCAGGGTACGATCTGCGGCCATCCTGCCAACCTGCTCCGGCGCCTCCAGCAGCTCGCCGATGCGCGCCACGCTGTACCAGTAGTCCCGTTGCATGCTCTCCCCCTCTTTGCCTACCACGGCACAGCTCAGACTATGGCGGGAGGAGGGATAGCCGCCGATGAAACCATGGGTGTTACCGTACACTTGCAGACCGTTATGGGTGTTGAGACTGGCGCCTTCCGAATTGACGATGCGTGGGTCCCGTTCGCGGGCGGCGGCCTCGCACTCGATTGCCTGCTCAATCGCCTCATCGACGCTTAGGCCCCAGGGGTGATAGAGGTCCAGATCCGGGATCTCCCTTGCCATCAGCGCTGCATCCGCCAGGCCGGCACAGTCGTCCTCCGAGGTATAACGGGCAAAGTTGCAGGCCGCCCGCACGGTCTCACGGACCGCCTCGGGACTGAGATCGGAGGTGCTGGCGGAACCCTTGCACTGGCCAAAATAGACCGTCACGCCGAGACCATTGTCCCGGGTGTACTCGATGGTCTCAGGTTCGCCCATGCGTACGTTCAGGGAGAGACCCGCATCACTGCTCACCCCCGCCTCGGCGGCGCTGGCCCCTTGCCGTTTGGCCTCTTTCAACAGATCACTGACCAACTGCTGCAAATCCGCCTGACGCTGTTCGATACTCTGCATATGCTTCATGCTCCAGTTCCGCCAACGGTCAGTTCATCCAGTTTCAGGGTCGGCTGCCCCACCCCAACCGGTACGCTCTGCCCCTCCTTGCCGCAGACCCCAACCCCGGCGTCCAGTTGCAGATCGTCTCCCACCATGCTGATTCGGGTCATCGCCTCCGGGCCGTTGCCGATCAGGGTGGCGCCCTTCACCGGGGCGGTGACCTTGCCATTTTCAATCAGGTAGGCCTCACTGGCGGAGAAGACGAAACGACCGGAGGTGATATCCACCTGGCCACCACCGAAATTTACCGCATAGAGGCCCTTCCGCACCGAGGCGATGATCTCCTCCGGCGCCTGTTGCCCTGGCAGCATATAGGTGTTGGTCATGCGCGGCATGGGCAGATGGGCATAGGACTCACGCCGTCCGTTACCGGTGGATGCCGTGTGCATCAGGCGGGCGTTGTGTTTATCCTGCATATAGCCCTTGAGGATGCCATCTTCTATCAACACCGTGTACTGACTGGGGGTCCCCTCGTCATCGATATTCAGGGAACCACGGCGACCCGGCAGGGTACCGTCATCCACCACGGTACAGAGGCTGGAGGCCACCTGCTCACCCATCCGTCCACTGAAGGCGGAAGTTCCCTTGCGATTGAAATCACCCTCCAGCCCGTGGCCCACCGCCTCGTGCAGCAGCACACCGGGCCAGCCGGGACCCAGCACCACCGGCATGCTACCGGCCGGGGCATTCACCGCCTCCAGATTGACCAGGGCCTGACGCACCGCCTCCCTGGCGAACCCCAGGGCACGCTCCTCCTCCAGCAGGTAGCGGAAACTCTGCCTGGCGCCACCTCCACTGGTGCCCTGCTCACGGCGATCGCCCTGCTCGACAATAACATGCACGTTGAGCCGGATCAGCGGCCGTACATCCGCGTTCAGGGTACCGTCGGTGGCCGCCACCAGGATCACATCCTGGGCGCCCACCAGACTGACGATCACCTGCTTGACCCTGGGGTCCTGACGGCGGGCCTCCGCATCCACCCGTCGTAACAGCTCCACCTTCTCCACTTCGCTGAGACTGGGGAGCGGATTGATCGGCGCATAGAGTTGACGCTCCATGGGCAGCCCCTTGACCCGAACCCTCCCCTGGTTACCGCCACGGCTGATCGAACGGGCCGCACGAGCGGCCTCGATCAGGGCGGGAAACTGCAGTTCATCCGAGTAGGCAAAACCGGTCTTCTCACCACTGATGGCACGGATGCCGGCCCCCTGTTCGATGCTGTGTGCCCCCTCCTTGATGATGCCATCCTCCAGCACCCAGGACTCCAGGCGGCTGGTCTGGAAGTAGATATCCGCGGCATCGATACCGCTGCCCACCAGTTCCCCCAGCAGGCGGTCCAGGTCGTTCTCCCCCAGCCCGGCGGGCATGAGGATGGCTTCATTGGCGATTTGAATCAGATCAGACATATCAGTAGCTTAAACTCCGGATAGGGAGTCAATGAGTAAAAAGAGGAAAAAACAACCGAGAATCAGTCAAGCGATACGCGCCGATGCTCAATGGTGGGAAAGGTGCGACGGACAGTCCCCTGATACTCCCGATCGAGCTCGATGCTGACAAAGCCGGTTCCCCTGGGCACCTGGGCCAATATGGCACCCCAGGGGTCGACGATCATACTGTGCCCATGGGTTTCACGACCGCTCCTGTGGTAGCCCCCTTGGGCGGCGGCCACCACGAAGGCGAGATTTTCAATGGCCCTGGCACGCACCAGGGTCTCCCAATGGGCCTTGCCGGTGATAGCGGTAAAGGCCGATGGCACCACGAAGATCTCCGCGCCCAGGCTGAGCAGCTTACGAAACAGTTCAGGGAATCTCAGATCATAGCAAACCGCCAACCCAAGCCGCCCGAAGGGGGTCTCAACCACTACCACCTGCTCACCCGGCTCGATGACGTTCGACTCTTCGTAGCGCTCATTGCTCTCCACCAACTGCACATCGAACAGGTGGATCTTATCATAGCGGGAGACCTGTTCACCCTGGTCATTGAAGACCAGGCAGGCGGCACGCACCTTAGCGCCATCCGAGGCCTCCATGGGGATAGTACCACCTACCAGCCAGACGCCAAATCGACTGGCCATCTGGCTGAGAAAACCCTGCAGTGGTCCATCACCCTCCCGCTCTTTCAGGGTGCACATCTCACGATCATGCTCTCCCAGGAAGGCAAAGTTTTCCGGCAACACGATCAAGCCGGCGCCACTCTCCGCGGCCTCGGTAATGAGCCGTTCCGCCTCCAGAAGATTGGCGCTGACATTGGGGCTGGTTGCCATCTGTATGGCAGCGACTTTGGTCCGGTTATCGCTCATCTTCTCAACACACCTGTTTGGGGTTCCGTATCTGCTGCAAACGCTTGAGGATAGCATCATTGACACTGGCTGGGCCAGTCACGCCACCGTCATCAATTACTCATCCCCAGGCAGATCCGGCATCAGACTGGCTGCATCCGTCTCCGCTGGTTCCCTGCTCAATTTTACGATCTGTGGACTCTCCCAGTCGCCTGTCAACTGATACTCGGTCTGAGTAATTCGATCCATCTGTTTGCCAAAAAGCTGCTGGGCCACCATCAGCGCCACACCAACCGTCGGGTTGACCGCCAGGGCCCCCACGATAGGCAGGGTTGAGCTAACCTGCGGGGTTACGGCAATCAATTGATCATAATCCCTGGTGGCCAGGCCGGTCCTGCCCGCCACCTTGATCTGCACCGCGGGACCGATCAGTTCCAGGTCCCTGGTGTATGCATCCCCATCTTCCAGCGTGAAGCTTCCCTCAATTTGATCAAACTGGAGCCCCTTGGCGGATAGATCGGAGAAATCCAGCAACAGTCTCTTTCCCAGGGCATGCAGACTGAAGAGACCGACCAGACGTCCCACGCCGGGATCCACCTCTGTCACCTCCCCAGCCCCCAACTTCAGATCCAGGTTTCCGGACAACTGCTCCAATTTCAGCGCATGGGGCGGCAAGGGCCAGTTGAGTGTGGCGGTAAAGTCCATCGACGCCCCGGCCACACCCAACTGCAACTCCAGATCCTCCTGCAACTGTCCCAGACTGGCCACATGACCACTCAGCTCGAGGCGGGTCGACTGGCGTCCGTTCGTCTTGAACCAGTGGCCCTGTCCGTTCAGTTGCAGCTTATCACCGACGATCGCCAGTTTGGTGAGCTGGATACCCTGAGGGACCCGCTTCCATTGCAATAGTGCCTTGCCGAATGGCTTGGCATCGATCAGCAGGGAGTCTATCAGCAGGTCGAGCGCAGGCAGACGGCCGGGATCCGCCTCTGCCCAAGCCATCTGTCCCCCCGTCCGCCCTGGTTCGGGAATCAGCTCACGCGACTTCAATTTCAGCTGTTTCAGATGTCCCCGTACAGGGCCTTGGTCGATATCCAGCGGCAGTGTCAGGGTGCCGCTGAGAGCATCGGAATCCAGGCTGACCTGCCAGCCGTCTGCTATCCGGCCAAGCTGAATCCTGGCATCGGCACAGGCGAGTCCCGCGAGTCTGAGCTCCTCCACCTCCAGATCCACCTGGACAGGCACCGCCGTCTCCTGGGGAGACATCTCCTGCCGTGCTTGATCAATCCAGCCAATCCATTGATTCAAATCAAGCCTGTCTATTGCCCCTCGCAGACGGAAAAGCGGAGCATCAGGTATCCGCAACGGCCCGGGACCCAGCAGGATATCTCCCCGCCGATAACCCTGCCCATCATCTTGCAGCAGTGCGTGCAGGTCATTCCCATAGGAGACCTTCAACCCTCTCTTCTGACCCTCTTGAAAAGCCAGCTCGAGGTCAAATCTGCGCGCCTGCTCCTGCGCTTTACCCAACGGCGCGGGCAACTCGACCGCCATGCCTCGCATGTCGGAGTGTATCGACAAACGTACCGGCGTCTCACTCTCTCCATGCGTTATATCCAGGTAAACATCGGCCTGTGTCTCTCCTTCGAGCGAGTCGAGAAAACCAGGGTCAAACTGCTTTCGCAACCAGTCCGACGCAACCCGCATCCGAGCACCCACCCGGGTAAACGTTTCGCCCTCAACATCCCGGGGCTCAATCGTGAACACCACCGGCTGGTCCAGCAGACGTCCCTTGACATCGCTGCACCAGATCTGCGTCTCGTCGAACTGGAGCCGTCCATCCAGGGCATCGATAAACAGGTCATGCTCCCTGATCTTCACGGTCGCCTGCTTGAAATCGATGTTTCCCTTGATGCGCCAGCTGTCCCTCTGCTTCAGCGGGATCCTCAGATCGAGCCAGGTGCGGCTCCTGCCCCCGGGCGCCAGCGCTGCCGTGTATTTGCCGAACTGCTGCTTCAGCGGCGTCTCCTCCAGCACCCGGAACAGATCGCGCAATGGCCCCGACAGGGATCCTTGGACCTCGACCGGGGAAGCCTCCTTCAGGTGTCGAATCCTTACCGTTGCGCGTTGCAGGTCAGTATCCAGCATCTTCCCATCGAACACCCTGATTTGCAGGCTGTTGTTGAGAAAATGGGCCTGCGCAACCACCTCCTCCAGGCGCGGCCAATCCGCCATATAATCCAGCACCAGATCCTCGACACCGAACAGCACCTCGAAACGTCCCTCGTGATTCTTGTAGGGAAATGCCCGCAATGGACCATACAGCAGCATGGCACCTGACTTGACATGGCCGCTGACTATTGCGCCGTCTAACCAGTCGACCAGTGGTTCGGACATGATGCCCACCGGCAGATAGCGACTCTTATGCTCCCCCAGGCCATCCCAGAAATCGGTCTGCATATCGAGGACGGGGCTCTCGCCATCCAGGGGAAGCCGCAGATCCAACCGGCTGTAGGTCTCTAAATGGTCGGTTGACAGGTAGAGGTCGCTGGTCTTGAGGCGGAGACCCGATTGCGGACTGAAGTTCCAGATAAAATTGCCGTTCAATGCATTCGCGGTAAGCTTATCCCGGAACAGATTGGGCATCTCCACTTCTACCTGCCTGGAACCCAGTTGCAGTGCGCCCCCATCCTGGTTCCCCTGGAACTGGAGTGCCACCCCGGTGAGGCCGGGCACCCCCTGCCAGGGCCGATTACGATACTGAGTGATACTTCCACCGACCCGCCAGCGTAGCGCCTCCCGCTCCCTCTGCTGGATTGCCAGACGAAACCGACTGAGATGACCCTCCGGTGAGAGCCCCGCCAAGGTCTGACGAAGGCGCTCTCCCGCGGGTTCCAGCAGGCTGGCGAAGTGCGCCACCGCCTTCACATCCAGGTAGTCCGCACCGACCCGCAGGAGTTGCTGTCCGCTAGCGTCGGACTTCCCGGCCAGACTCAAACGACCCGACGGCCAAAGCTGCCGGTCATACATCATCACCAGGCGGTCAAGGTCAAGCTGCCAGCCATCTGCCCGGTGATGCCAGTCAAACAGGCTGGAGAGCCGCTCTAATGAAAATGCTGACGCCTTACCGGCATTGAGTTCCAGATCACGTAGCTCCGTGACACCCTGGAGACGCGTCAACCGACCCTGTTCCAGCTCTCCCCAAAGCCTAAGATCCAACCTGCCATTGCCAACCCTGAGCCCCCAGGGCAGATGATCCGCCACATAGCGACCCAACTCCACCGCACCTGTCTGCAGAAAGAGTTGGCCGTTAAGCGCCAATGGATCATCCGTCCCTTCGAGCAGATCCACCATCAAATGCACCTGTTCAGACGATCCACTTCCCAGGCGCGCGCTGGCGATCAGCCGATGTCTGACATCGCTGTTGAAAAGATTGGCATTGACCCGGCTAAAATGGAGTGGTTCGGCCTCACTCGCCAGATCCTTCCAATGGATCTCGCTGTCGCGCAACCGCAGCTGAGTACGGCGCAGAAACAACCCCGCCAGCGAGCCCCGCCCTTCGCCCAGGCCCTCCTTGAAACCATTCACCGTAAGGCTGCCGTCCGGGTAGCGGACAATCTCCAGCCGGGCGCCCACCACCCGTCCTCGCCCCAGGATCAATTCACCCCGGAGGAGACTGCGCAGCAGGTGGATGTCGGCGTGGGCCTCGCGCAGATGCAGCCGAGGGATGCCGGTTTTCGGATCGACCAGAGATATATCGGTAAGATGCAACGCCAGGTGGGCACCATGCATCTGCGCATGCATACTGCCGATACGCAGCGGCATACCGGCCACGGCTTCGGCAACCCGTTCAATCTCCGCTCGAATGGGTGAAAGGTCCAGCAGCGGTAAAAAGAGCCGCAAAAGCGTCAACAGGATCGCGCTGGAGATGATCAGCCATGCCACAAACCAGCATAATTTGCGGTAGAGGTTTTTTGCGAGATGCTGCATATGGGTGTAACTCTGTCGGAGAACCGCTCAGATCAGCACCACATCATATTGCTCCTGGGTGTAGAGCGTCTCTGCCTGTAACCTGATAGGGCGACCGATAAACTGCTCCAGCTCCGCCAGGTTAATCGACTCCTCGTCCAGCAGACGGTCGATCACCTCCTGGGAGGCGAGCACCAGCAGAGACTCTACATCGAACTGCCGTGCCTCCCGCAGGATTTCGCGAAAGATCTCATAGCAGGTGGTCTCCGCCGTTTTCATGGAACCCCGCCCATCACAGCAGGTACAGGGTTCACATAGCACATGCTCCAGGGACTCGCGTATGCGTTTACGGGTCATCTCCACCAGACCCAGATTGGAGACCTCGGAGATATGGGTACGGGCATGGTCCTGCGCCAGACACTTCTCCAGTGCCCTCAGTACCTGGCGACGGTGTTCCGAATAGCTCATATCGATGAAATCGATAATGATGATGCCCCCGAGATTGCGTAACCGCAGCTGCCGGCAGATCGCCTGGGCAGCCTCCAGATTGGTCTTGAAGATGGTCTCTTCCTGGTTACGACGGCCTACGAAGGCGCCGGTATTCACATCGATGGTGGTCATCGCCTCGGTCTGATCGATCACCAGGTGACCACCGGACTTGAGCTGCACCCTGCGCTCCAGGGCCTTCTGGATCTCATCCTCCACCCCATAGAGGTCGAAGAGTGGCCGCTCCCCCGGGTAGTACTCGATACGTGGCTTGATGTCGGGAATGAACTTTTGGGCAAACTCGATCGCCTTCTGATGGCTCTTGGAGGAGTCGATCCGCACCTTCTCCACATCCGGTCCGACCAGGTCCCGCAGTGCGCGTAGCGCCAGGGACATATCCTCATACACCAACTCGATGCCACTGGCCGCCTTGCAGCGTTGTTGAATCGCCGCCCACAGACGTGAGAGGAAGTACATGTCCATCTCCAACGCCGATTCATCCGCCCCCTCCGCCGCGGTGCGGGCAATGAATCCCCCGTTGATCTCGATCGATTCCGCGGTGTTGTTCAGCAGGATGCGCAGACGCTGGCGCTCCTCCTCCGACTCGATCTTCTGGGAGATGCCCATATTGCCCAACTCGGGCATGAAGACCAGGTAACGGGAGGGAATGGAGATATTCGTGGTCAAACGCGCTCCCTTGCTGCCCAATGGATCCTTGAGCACCTGTACGATGATGTGCCCGCCCACGCGCACCAGCTCATCGATACCCTCCCCGCGGCCCTCACCGTTACTCCCCGGGTTGCCGTTACCGATATCCGAGGCATGCAGGAAGGCCGCCCGCGCCAAGCCCACATCCACAAAGGCGGCCTGCATGCCGGGCAGCACCCGACAGACCTTGCCTTTGTAGATATTGCCCACCAGACCACGGTTGCTGGTGCGTTCGATGATGATCTCCTGCAACACACCGTTTTCTATCACCGCTACACGGGTTTCCGGGGGGGTTACATTGATTAAAATCTCTTCACTCATGGAATCCTATGGCGCCTAAACAGGTCGCCCCATTCTTGATTGTTATGGCCTGGGCAGGTCTATACCCACACCCCGCAACAGTTCGGCCGTTTCATACAGGGGTAAACCCATGACCCCAGAGTAGCTACCGCGCAGTTCGCGAATAAATATGGCGCCCACCCCCTGAATCCCATAACCACCCGCCTTATCCGCGGGCTCGCCACTGGTCCAGTAGGCCTCGATTTCAGTCATGGTCAACTGGCGAAAGGTCACCTTACTGACACTCAGGCGGAAATCCGCCTGAGCCCCCACCAGGGCCACACCGCTACAGACCTTGTGGCTGCGCCCGGAGAGACTCGCCAGCATCTCCAGCGCCTCGGACCGATTCTTCGGCTTGCCAAGGATCCTGCCCCCTATCACCACGCTGGTGTCCGCCGCCAGCACCGGCAGCTCGACTCGGCCAGCCAAGACAGCATGTCCGACCCGGGCCTTTTCCAGGGCCAGTCTGACTACATAGCTCTCAGGGGGTTCCCCTGCAAGAGGTGTCTCGTCAACCTCCACATCCAACAGAGTATGTGGCAGAGCGATCTGTTTTAGCAACTCACTCCTGCGGGGTGAGCGGGAAGCGAGATAGATCAGTGGCTCCATCAACCTGCCCGGTGATAGGGATGATTGCGCAGCAGACTCCAGGCCCGGTAGAGTTGTTCCGCCAGCACCACCCTGACCAGGGGATGGGGCATGGTCAGTAACGACAGGGACCAGCGCCCCTCCGCCCGCTCCAGGCAGGCGGGCGCCAGCCCCTCGGGGCCACCCACCAGCAACGCCAGTTCAAGGCCATCCGCCATCCAGTTGGCCAGCTTTGCCGACAGCTGCTCGGTACTCCAGGCACGCCCCTGTACATCCAGCGCCAACACCCGACAATTCTTCGGGATCGCCTTCAACATGCGTTCACCTTCATCCCGCAGGGTGCGCCGGATATCCGCTCCCTTGCCACGATGCCCGGGACTGACCTCGATCAGCCGCAAGGTACACTCGCCTGGCATACGGCGGGCATACTCTTCATAGCCTTCGACCACCCAGCGCGGCATTCGGTTTCCCACTGAAATCAGATAGATATTCATAATTCGGCCTATTCTATGGGAAACCGGCTCCTGCTGCTTTTTTATTCACCACAGAGCACACGAAGGATACGAAGATTCCTTATAAGGGAATTCGCCTTGGTCCTGGGTGACTGGACAATAACACGCTAATCTCAGTTGAAGGTTCTTAATCATGTTGTTCTTCGTGCTCTTCGTGTGCTCTGTGGTGAATATCCTGTATC
>CBDVCD010000038.1:0-18889 GCA_965372385.1 uncultured Gammaproteobacteria bacterium
TTGTTTTCTTTTCCAATGATGGTAGGTATGTTCGTGGTTGCAGACTCTTTTGTTATTGGTGTGCTTGGCCCGAATTGGTCAGAGGTGATTCAGTTATTCAGGATCTTATGTATAGCCGGCCTTCTAACATCAATAGCATCTGTGACTGGTGTAGTATATTTGTCACAGGGTAGAGCCGATTTGCAACTCAAAGTGAATCTTATTACCCAGCCAATAGGTATCATTTTAGTGGTCGTCGGACTCCAGTGGGGGGTTGTTGGTGTGACAATGGGGTTTGCGATTGGTCATGTTGTATCGGCAGGAATAACCTTGCATGTTGCGGGAAAACTTATAGGGATGAGTTTAATTCAAATTATCCGAAGCCTTTTATATACATTGTTCCTAAGTCTGGTCATGGGGGCTTTGGTTTGGGTTTGTAGTGTAATATTTGAAGATTTTGGGCCTCTGGTAATGTTTTTAGGACAAACACTACTTGGTATATGTATTTATTCTATATTGATTATAATTGGAAAGCATGCAGCTTTTAAAGATATCCAATCAGTATTATTTGAAGAGTATTTCAAAAAAGTTAAACAATGAATAATAACGAGACTTCTTCATCGGAAGTTCAGTTTAAAGCGTACTTTCAAAATATTGTGTTTTATTACCCTGATGATTAAAATATTTAACGAATTTAACTGAAAAAATAATGTCTTGACCAAAGTATTTGCAAAGTTCATGCATAATGCTGTTCTCATGACGAGAATTCTCACTACCTTCTATAAAAATACCAACACGACCTTTCTCGTTCTGTACAACCTTATAATTCAGCGGTATAGAATTGTGTATAGCAAGATTTTTGAAAACATAGTAAAAAGTTAAGGCGGGATAGATACCGCTATTTCCTACAACCTTGGGGCCTTTACGGCCAACTATTTCTTTAATGATTGGATGGGCTCTTCCACATTTACATTTTTTATTTGACAGTTTAACTGCGTCGCCTAGCTGGTATCGAATAATAGGAAATGAGTATGATGCTAAGTTGGTCACAAGAATTTCATCATCATCGCTAATTTCAAGAATCACATCTTCTATATTAATATGCATATTCCCTTCTGGACATTCAAAGGCTATCAGCCCGGACTCAGCAGCTCCGTATTCACTTACGATCTTGCTTCCGAAGGTATTTATTACTTCAGGCTGATATACATCTAGGATCATCTCTGATGTGCCTTTGATAAGTTTTACTTTTGGTTTCTCGGTTTCCAATGCATTAATTAATTTAGCCACTTGATAAATCATTGAGGAATATCCAGCCATATATGTGGCAGATACCAATTTAGAAGAAAATTCTTCAATTGATTTTCTATCATAACTGAATATGCGGAATCTATTTTGAAGTAGATCCATGAATTTGACTTTGGCAGCATGTCGAGGAGCTATATCATAACCCCGAAAGTACCCGCATCTATCCCAAGGTTTTACCCCGTACCAATCATAGGCCCTCATCAAATTCGCTCTGTTAATAGAATCCCATCGTTCATTTTTTTTGAATTTAAGAGCGCTACCCGTGGTGCCAGATGTTTCGGCAATAAATGATTCCCCAAAGTCATAATCTGAATGTATCGCATTGTTATTCTTGATCAATTGCGTTTTTGTTATTCTCGGTATTATTTTTAGGCTATCAATAGAATCAAATCTGGAAGCGGAAAAATTCTTCTTAATGAAGACCTGTTTATAATAATAAGAGTGTTTGCCAACGAAATCGAAGAACTTTCTTGCTCTCTCTAATTGAATATTTCTAAGTTGTGAGAATGACAGCCATTCAGTATTCTTTAGCCTATCATATTCATTCCAAAGCGAAGGGTTTCTATTTTTTGCACCTGTTATAAATATGGCTTTTGCTATATTGGAGTGCATGATTATAAGTTATTGTCTAATGTTTTGATAAAACATTCGGTTCGAGCCTTACCCCTTATTATCGAACACAACCCTACTTTTGGGTAACCAGTGGGGTGGTGTTCTTTATCTGAATAGCATATCAAAAAACTTTGTTTCATGAATTGATAATACGCAAAATATTCCCAATTAGAAGGGCCCCTGTGAACTCTGTGTCAGGATATTTGTGACGGGTTTAACTGGTTGGGCCTTCACTGTTAATCGTCCCGCCATGTGGGAGCTACTTCAAACCAGCCACTAGACAGATAGTAGTTGGTTTATCGGTAGTTTTTTAATAGATTGGTTATAATATGCAAATCAAGCCTTACAAATAATGAACGTTATTAAATCTTTTCACCCACACACATTGTTCGATGCAAGATACAGGAATAATAGTTTGGAGTACGTATTCTATCTTTCAGTGCTGCTATGTATATACAGCTACTTCCTCTACCCGCTGATTCTCAAGTTCATCCCTGAGAGACAGAAGCAGGCTGGGGATGATCAGAGCGGAGCCGAATTGCCTCACCTGAGCCTGATCATTGCGGTACACAATGAAGCGAATCGCATTCAGGCCAAGCTGAATAATTCCCTCGAGATCGATTATCCGCAAGACCGGCTGGAGACTATCGTCGCATCCGATTTTTCCACTGACCTAACGGATGAAATCACTGAGTCATTTGCTGATCGGGGTGTACGTCTTGCGCGGGCCGATAAGCGCAAAGGTAAGGAGTATGCCCAGCTGTGTGCGATTCGGGAAGCTAAGGGCGAGATCCTGGTCTTTTCTGACGTCGCCACGGTGATTCCAGCGGATGCACTACGTATTCTGGCTACTCAGTTTACTGATGAGCGGGTCGGGGCGCTCTCAAGCGAAGATCGCTTTATCAGCAATGATGACCGTGAGGTAGGCGAGGGCGCCTATGTCAAATATGAGATGTGGCTGCGACGTCTGGAATCGGATAGGGCGGGTCTGGTGGGTTTGAGTGGATCATTTTTTGCTGCCAGGCGTGAGGTCTGTGAGGAGTGGGATATCTACGCGCCCAGTGATTTCAATACTGCGCTCAACAGCGCCAAGAAAGGCATGGTGGCGGTCAGTTGTCCGGAGGTTGTCGGGATCTACAAGGATGTGAAAGATCCTGGTCTGGAGTACCGGCGGAAGATGCGTACGGTGATCCGCGGTATGACCGCCATTGTGCGGCACCCTGAGGTGCTCAATCCTTTCCGCATGGGGCTGTTTGCGTTCCAGGTCTGGAGTCACAAGATCATGCGTTGGGGGGTGCCCTGGTTCATGTTGCTGTGCCTCGTTCTCAGCATACTACTGCAAGGTGAAGGTACGATCTACACCCTGGCATTGATTGCCCAACTGGCCTTCTATGCTGTGGCACTGGCTGGCTGGCTTTCATCTAGACTACAACGTAATACCCTGGTTCGTGTCGTTTTTTTCTTTGTGCAGACCAATCTTGCACTGGCCCAGGCGACAATCTTATTTCTTTTCGGTAAACGCATGACGGTCTGGACACCCTCGAAAAGGTAAATGTTCTATCAGCAACCTCCTGCCGGCAATCCCGTTTGTCTGACAGATGCGCCAGTCTCGGGATTGAGGTTGCGCCAGATCTTCGCCCCCTACCATCCCTGTTTCTATGCATCCGGAACTGCTGCCCTTGCTGCCGCGATACGCGCTGCGATGCAGCGTAAGCAGGTTGACCGGCCGGAGATCATTCTCCCAGCGTATGGGTGTCCGGACCTGATAAGCGCCGCTGTTTTCGCAGGCGCCAGGCCTGTGTTGGTAGATTTGGGGCCTGACCGGCCCTGGCTGGATCTGAAACAGCTGGCCAGACGTATTGGTAAGCGCACAGTCGGGATTGTCGCGGTCGACCTTTTGGGTATTCTCGAAAGATTTGAGGCATTGCGCGAACTGGCGAAGAGTGTTGATGCCGTTCTGATCGAGGACAGCGCCCAAGCCTTTCCCAGTAGGGGAGAATCGAACATCTGGCAGGGTGACCTGGTGATAGTCAGTTTCGGGCGGGGGAAACCCGTCAGTCTTTTAGGTGGCGGGGCGGTGCTGCATCAGGGGCAGCCCTTGGGTGACCTGTTGCCGAAACCGGAGGCGTTATCTGCCCGCGTTTGGCGAGACAGTGCTATCTACCGATTAAAGGCATTTCTCTACAACAGGATGATATCGCCTCGGCTCTACTGGATTCCTCAAGGTCTGCCGTTTCTACGCCTGGGAGAGACCCGCTATCATCCGCTGACTCAGCTTGGCGACATGGATGCTGAGCGGCTGGCACTGCTCCCTGCCAACCTTGCAGCATATCAGGGGCAGAGGTGGGATATCGGTGAATTGCTGAGCGGGGTATTGGAGCAGATAGGCAGGTCAGAAGGGGGGCTGATAGATCTGCCCTGGGTTACTGGAGTACCGGAGGGCCGTAGGCTGTTACGTTATCCGCTATTGGTGGATGCTTCCCTGAGGGACAGACTCTACCAGGCCCTGAGACGAGCGGGGCTGGGGCCCTCACTGATGTACACCAGGGTATTGAATGAAATACCCGGACTGGAGGAGCTGCTTGAGCATCAGGGTGATTACCCACAAGCCAGATCATTTGCTGAACGTATTCTGACCCTGCCGACCCACAATGGAATCAGGCAACGGGATCTGGCCGGAATTCGCCATATTCTTCGCAGTTTAGGGCCGCGGAAAAAATGATTTGTCCGTGGCCCTTATTTGCTGATGACGCTGGTTAAACGGCCTCTGGATTGAGGCTGGGCAGCTTCCCAGCACGCCTCTTTTCCCGATCTATTCCGCGCTGGGAAATAAGCCTTAGACGCGGGCGAATCTCGTGTTTAAATTCCCGCTTCCACTGCTGAAAATCTATCTTACTGTGAGCGTAGATCGATTGGTCCAGCTGATGGATCAAATCCCGTATCTTTACCGGGTCGGTCTTGGGGTGGAAATCGAGTATGCGTTCGCCAATATCGGCAAAGGGCGCCCGTGGCGGCATGTTGAGGTGCTTGCTGGCGAGAAAACGCAAGGTGTAACCCCAGACATCAGGATCATTCTCCTCATCCACATAACGCACGCAATACCAGAAGCGGATCGACAGTGGCAGCATACCGATGACACGCTGGCGGAGTTTCTGCCAGCGGTTAACCGGGTTCAATACGGCGGCTGTCGCACGGAATTTTTCTCCCAGGGGGGCGAAGGCGGGAGCCATATTGACGAAGGGTCTCTTCATCACATTGACCAACGGAGCAAAGGCCGGTATGGGGGTCACCTTCTTGCGGCGATTAGAGATCCATACCGCCAGCCAGTAACCGAAGATCACCCCAAACATTACGCCGACGGGAATCCAGAAGGCAGCCGGAGATCCCGCTGGAAACAGGGTCGAGGTTTCGGTCGTGGCGAACATCCCCTCTCCTCGACGGCCTCCACCACTGACCGCGATTGGTTTGACCGGTATCGAGGTGTGTTGGGGGGTATTGTGTCGCGTGTTCCACCAGGAGACACGTAGCTCCGGCAGTTGCAAATCACCACCGAATTGGGGGACCAGGGTGAAACTGTCCACACGACGCCCAATGATCTTGTTGCCCTTTTTATTGAGCCTGGTGCTGGTACGAGACCTCTCCCGATAGACCCGGAAGGCGTCGTTCTTGAGCTGGCTTTCCAACGAGGGCAGTTGGTTCCCGGAGGCCCCCACCGCCTGCATCTCGATCGTCAGGGTGATGGGTTGTCCGGCTGTCGCCTTTGTATTCTTGGGCAACAGGGTTTTCAGGTTCAACTGCTCTAGTGGCAGCCAGGGGGTAGAACTCGGATCGGCTGGTTTGACATTCAGCACCAGAGTTTCCGTGCTGACCGCGTTGAAATCACTGCTGGTACGGCCATAGCCGCCGTTGCCCTCCTGCTCGCCACTGACCCGAATGGGGGGAATCTCTATGCGTCCAGGCCGCAGGGGCGTGATCTGATAGATAAAGCGGGTAACGATCTCATGGGCGCCCTTGACGGTGCGGGAGGATGAGCTGGGGCCTTCGATCTTTTGAAAGACCAGGGTGTCCGTTTGCGGTAACTGTGGGGTGGCGGTCTTCAGGTTTTGGCTGCTGATGAGCTCCAAGCCCAGCAGAATATTCTCCTGGACAAAGGGGGAGGTGGCGGAGATCTCCACCCGCAGGCGTGGTGGCTCCGCACTGGGGCTGTAGTAGGGGGCCTGACCATAGCCGGGCTGTTGCCGCATTGGCCAACCACCGGAGTAGGGGTATTGTGGATTGGGACTGGTTGGCATGCCCGAGGGTGTGCCTTTCTGCCGCTGATCGGGGGGGGCAAAGTTCCATTGGCCTGGTGGGGCTTGCCAGGGTTGCCCGTAACCGGGATAGGGGGCGCCCGGCTGCGGGTGAGCGGTAGATGCCAGCACCGCCAAGCCGAATGCCAAGAATAGCTGTCTTATCTTCATAATTAACCGTAAACCTAGAAAGAGCAGTTACCAGGGCCGGGTTTCATAAGGAGGTCCCGGATGGCTGCGCAGAAACTTGTACTCTTCCATCTTGATCTGCTGCTCCATCAATTTGGCCGGATCACCCTCCACCTGATCGAGCCATTGCTCCATCAGCGCCATACCACCGCCAGCCATGGAGAGATCCTCGGCACCCGCGCCACCGGCTGACAGCTCTTCCCCCTCGGGTGTGGTGAGGTCACCTGTCTGATCCACTTCCTCTACGGCCTCCGGGGCCATGCCATCCTCGGCAGTGAGTTCCCGCTCACCAGTATCCCTACCCAGTTTTGTGCCGCTGGTGGGTGGCTTTTCAATGTCCTCTCCTTGCTGCTCTCCTTCGCCTTCCTTTTCACCTTCTTCCTCTTTCCCTCCTTCACTCAGGCTGTCGGATATTTCGTCTGGCTGTGCGCTTTCGCCCGCTGATTCCTGCTCCGATTCGGTCTTGCCCTGCTGCTCCAGCGGGTCCTCCTGTTCGCCGCCTTCTCCCTCATCCTGCTCTTCGCTTTCGCCCGCTGATTCCTGCTCCGATTCGGTCTTGCCCTGCTGCTCAAACTGGTCCTCCTGTTCGCCGCCTTCTCCCTCGTCCTGCTCTTCGATCTCGCCAGGCTGTTCAGACGCCTCTTCACCGCCGGCACCTTCCTGGTCCTGCTCCTTCTGAGGTTCGCCACTCTCATCCTGCTGCTCGGCCTGTTCCTGTTCGTCGCCAGCCTCTTCACCCTCCTGCTGGTCGTCGGAAGCACCGGTCTGATCCTGTTCGCCCTCCTGCTCTCCCTGCTGTTCCTCGGATGTCTCGTCGGTGGAGTCACCGGCGCTCTGCTGATCCTGCTGTACGCCGCCGTCACTCTCCTGGCTCTCGGATTCGCCCTCACCTTCCTGTTGTTCTTCGCTCTGTTCTCCTGACTCGGATTCCTGCTGCTGCTCACCGGACGAACCTTCCTGTTGCTGTTCGGATTCTGATTCACCCTCCTGCTGTTGTTCAGACTCCTGTTCGCCGGACTCCTGCTGTTCCTCTGATTCGGAGTCACCCTCTTGCTGCTCTTCGGACTCCTGCTCCCCGGACTCGGACTCTTGCTCCTGTTCCTGCTCGCCCTGCTGCTCCTCTTCCTCTTGTTGTTCGCCCTGTTGTTCTTCCTGCTCCTGTTTCTCCTGCTGCTCTTGCTCTTGCTCTTGCTCTTGCTCGGTCTTCTCCTCTTCCTGTTCTTCTGGCGGCAGCTCCTCTGCCTCCTCTTCTTCTTCCAGTTGGGCCAGCAGGGTGTGGGCCAGGGCCAGATTGTAGCGGGCGTCGTCGTGTTCCGGCTCCTCGTTCAGCACTTCCCGGTAGGCCTCGATGGCCCCCTGGTAGTCCTCCAGCTTGAAGCGGGTATTACCCAGGTTGTAACGGGCGTCCTGTTTCACCTCATCCCGTTCGACCCGGGCAAAATCCTCCGCGGCAGCGGCATAATCCCCACTCCGATAGCGGGCGACACCCCGACGGTAGGTGTCTTCAAATTGGTTTGCCGCCTCCTCGTAGTGTCCCTGTTTGTAGGCCTCTTCCGCCTGCTGCTCGCTGTTATTGAACCAGTTGGCCTGCAGCGGGGTTGAGAGCAACAACAGCCCGGGAATGATGTAGATGAATGCTTTCACTTCACCGTCTCCTGAGCGCGGGAGCGTCGGAAGGTGGGCAGTAACATCAACAACAGCGGCAGCAGCATCCAGTAGAACCGCTCATTCCAGATCCGGGTCTTATCGTTGGTCTCGCTGGGGGCGGCCGCCCTCAGCGCGGCCCGCTTGAGAATCTGTCTGCTGTCCTGGTCGCGGAAGTCCGCGCGAAGATAGAGTCCATCACCGCTCTCTGTCATCTGCTGCAGCAGCTCCTCATTGAGCCGGGAGTCTATAATCCGCCCGTTGCGGTCCCGCAGCAGATCGCTCTGGCCGACCCGGGCGGGGATGGGGCCGCCGCCGGTGGAGCCTACGCCGAGCACATGCAGGTGGATATCATTGTCCGCCAGGGCCTGCGCCCGCTGAATCAGATCCGGCTCATCGAAATCACCATCGCTGATCAGCAGAATGGAGCGCCCCCCCTCGCTAGGCTGGCCACTGAGCAGCTGTTCCGCCCGGTCCAGTGCGGCGTTGAGGCGGCTACCCTGCAGGTCGGTAAGCTCGGTGGAGAGGGCCGGCAGGGCGTTGAGGATGCTCTGCCCGTCTTCGGTAATGGGGGAGACGATATGCGCCACCGTGGCGAAGGCGATCAGGCCGATGCGTACCTCCCGGTTCAGCTGCACCAGGTCCTGGATCTCCTGGCGGGCCCTGGCCAGGCGCGAGGGCTGCACATCGGCCACGTTCATGGAGCGGGAGATGTCCAGCAGGATGATCAGGTCACTGCCGGGGGAGAAGGCCTGGATATCGGTGTAGTCCCAGCGCGGCCCGGCCATGGCGATCACCGCCAGAATCCACAACAGGGCCCAGCGGATGAAGCGGCCCCAGCGTTCGTTGACATCCAGCTCCCGTACCCCGGTGAGATGGGGCAACAGATGTTCATCGGCATAGCGGTGGATGGGTCCTTTGCTGGGTCGGGTTACGCTGAAGATCAGCCAGGCCAGTACCGGCAGTAGGCCGAGCAGGGCGAACAGCCATTCGGGGCGGGCGAAATGAAAACTGGCCTCAGGCATAGCCGCCTCCCTTCAGGGTGCGTTTGCGTCCTTCCGGAAACAGTCCCAGGATCAGCAGGCAGAGCAGCCCGAGCCCCAGTGGCCAGTGGTAGAGCGGTTGGGGAATGAAGACGGTGCGGGACACTGCCTCAGTCTTCTCCAGCTCATCGATTTGCTGGGAGATCTTTTCCAGGCCCTCGGTGTCGGTACCACGGAAGTAGGCGCCACCGGTGGTTTCAGCAATCTTCCGCATGGTCTCTTCATCGAACCCCAGGTCGTCCCGATAGATGATCCGGCCGCTCTCCATGATCGGGACCTGCTCACGATTGCTGCCGACGCCGATGCTGTAGATCCGGATACCTTCTTGTGCGGCGAGTTGGGCGGCCTTCAGGGGTGGGATGACCCCGGCGGTATTCTCCCCGTCGGCAATCAGCAGCATCACCCGGGAACCTTCCGGTCGCTCCCGCAGTTTTTTCACCCCCAGACCCAGGGCATCCCCCATCGCCGTGCCGTCGCCGGCAATCCTGGGGATCACATCGCTCAACAGGCTGCTGACCGCGCGGCGGTCGAAGCTCAAGGGGGACAGGATATAGGCCTGGCTGCCGAAGATCACCAGACCGATGCGGTCGCCCTGGCGGCCTTCGATAAATTTACCCACCACGCCCTTGACCACCTGCATGCGGCTGACCTGTTGACCCTTCAGGGTAAAGTCGAGGGCGTTCATGGAGTGGGAGGCATCCACCGCCAGCATCAGGTCGTAGCCGGCGGTACGGTTTTCGGTGTGGGGCTCCAGCCACTGCGGTCGCATCAGCGCGATCACCAGGGCGATCCAGAGCAGGGTGAGCAGCAGTCGGTAGAGCCTGACGGCAAGCGACTTGCCTGGCTTACGGGTCTGGAACGCCTCCTGCAGATGCACCAGGGAAGGGTGGAGCAGGGTGGTCTGGCGTCCCGCGGTGGATTGGTCTTTTTCCTGGACCGGACGCAGCCAGAAATAGCTCACCTGCAGAGGCAGCAGCAGCAACAGCGCCATCCAGGGCCAGTGGAACTCAAACATGGCACTTGTCCTCACTGACCCAGCGGATGGCCGCATCGATGAGACGGCCAATGACGATCCTGTTGCTTTCGATGTTCGGTGGCGCGTAGGGCAGATACAGCAGAATTGCTCCCTCTTCCTGCCAGTCGAAGCCCGATTGATCGTTATTCTGCAGCCAAGCGAGCCAGGCCTTGCCGGTCAGGGCGGCGGCATGCTTGCGGCCGCAACGGGCGATGGCAATGCGCCGCAACAGCTCGGAGAGCTCACTGGCCAGTTCTTTGGTTGGCGCATTTCCCAAACGCTGCTTGAGCTGCTGCAGACGCTGGCGGGCATCTTTTTGCCAGCGCCCCAGGGGAAAGAGGGTCCGTTGTCGCCACAGCCACCAGATCAGCAGGACTGTGAGCAGAACACCCAACAACACCAGCCACCAGCCAGCCGCCGGTGGCCACCAGGAAGCAGGGTCGATGCCATGGATGTCACGTAACGGGTCCATGGAGATCAGCGTCTCCCGTGATGGCGGGCCAAGCCTCGGGTCAGGGCCTGGTGGATCTCTTCATCGGTGCCGATGGGCATCAGCGATATACCCAACCGGCTGGTCATCAGGTTGAGGCCCTCGCGGCGTTGCTGCCAGATCTCACGATACTGACGGCGGGCCGCTTCATTGCGGGTGTCTATCTCGACGATTTCCCCATCCGGGCTGGTAAAACTGACCTGGCCCATGTCGGGAATCTCCCGGTCGGCTGGATCGTCCACCGGCAGCAGCACCAGGGTGTGGTGCTGGCAGAGTCGGCCCAGGGTCTGTTCCAGGGCGGCGATCTCCCGGTTCATGTCAGCGATGACGAAGATCAGAGAACCGGTGGCGGTGCCCCGATCCGCCCGCTGCAGGGCCTGGGAGAGGCAGTCGATCTGGCGTTTCTCCGGGCTGCCCTCTGTGGTGAGGGAGTGCAGCAGCCGCCATAAAGCGCGGCGGTCTTTGGTGGGACGGAAATACTGCATCCCGGCGCCGGCATCACCAAACAGCATGCCGCCCACCCGGTCGTGCAGGCGGGCGGCGGCCCAGCCCAGCAGGGCGGCAGCCTTGGCCGCCTGGATCGATTTGAAGGTGCCACGGGTGCCGAAGCTCATGTGGGGGCCCTTATCGATGCAAAGCACCACACTGCGTTCTCGCTCTTCGCGAAAGATCTTAAGGTGGGGGACATTGGTGCGGGCGGTGACCTTCCACTCCATGTTGCGGATGTCATCCCCCTCACGATATTCACGCACCTCCTCGAAATCGAGGCCGGTGCCGCGGAACACCGAGGCGTAAAGACCGCTGAAGCTGGAGTTCACCATATGGTGCGAGGCCAGGCCCAGGGTATGGGCCTGGTGTCTGAGTTCCAGCAAGTCGTCGATATGTGGATAGAGGCTCATACAGACGCCAGAGTCGGTTAGGGTATGGCGACCATGTCTAACAGGCGCGAAAGGAAATCGTCCGATGTGATGCCTTCCGCTTCCGCCTCGAAGGTCAATAGGACACGATGACGCAGGATCGGTGGTGCCACGGCCTGGATATGGTGGGGCGCGACGAACTCCTCCCCGTCCATCCAGGCCCGGGCCCGGGAGCAACGGGCCAGAGCGATACTGGCGCGGGGCGAGGCGCCGAACCGGCACCAGCGGGCCAGATCCTTGTCATAGACCTTGGGATTGCGGCTGGCCTGGACCAGATCCACGATGTAATTGTTCAGTTTAGGGTCGAGATAGAGTTCTGCCACCTCTCTGCGGATCGCAAACAGATCGTGTTGGGAGAGCCGTTTTTCCGGTGGTTTGGGCTCCTCTTTCATCTGGTTGCTGTCCAGCTCCAGAATCTTTAGCTCCTCGTCCCGGGTTGGGTACTCCACATTGGCCTGCATCAGGAAGCGGTCGAGCTGGGCCTCCGGCAGATGGTAGGTACCCTCCTGCTCAATCGGGTTCTGGGTCGCCAGCACCATGAAAAGCTGAGGCAGCGGATAGGTCGTCTGACCTACGGTGATCTGGTGTTCCGCCATCGCCTCCAGCAGAGCCGACTGCACCTTGGCTGGGGCACGGTTGACCTCGTCTCCCAACAGTATGTTATGAAAGATCGGACCCTGGCGGAATTCGAACTCGCCCTTCTCATGCCGGTAGATATCGGTGCCGATCAGGTCGGAAGGCAGCAGGTCAGGGGTGAATTGAATGCGGTGGAAATCCGCTTCTATGCCTTCCGCCATGGCCTTGACGGCTGTCGTCTTGGCCAGTCCCGGCAGACCTTCGATGAGCAGATGGCCATTACTCAGCAGGCAGATCAGCATGCTGTCGATAAACCCTTTTTGTCCGATGATACGGGACTCCAGGTGTTTGCGCAGGGGGTCGAGGTCTGAAGGATTCATGAATACAACTTAACTTCTTTGGGCTGTGGTAGAGGATTGCAGGGTTGGATGATCCAGATTGGCGTCTGAATTCCAGCTTTTTGGAATTATATCTGCAATATCCCGATATCCTGTCTGTTATTTGGGCAAAGTGCAAGCAATAGAAGCTTTACAATCTGTTTGATTATTCGAATTATGTAATACAACGCCAATTCTTTCCATACCTAAATCAGAAAACCTGTTCCAGGGTATTCCTGGTAGCTTGTCTGTTAGTTAGGTTGAGTAGAACCCGGTAGTCTTCCGGCCGTGATGGTTTATTCACATTTATCAGTATTTTCGTTTTTTTGCACTATGAATCGATTCTAATGTGGGAATAATCTACCAAAAAATGATAACGCTATGAAATATAGAGAGTATTCTTGATTGGTCAATTTTTTGTCAATTTAACAAAAGGCGAGCAGTTACAGGGGTTCCACGCACATGCTCCACCCTTTTCAACAGAGTTATCCACAAGTTCTGTGAGTAAGCTGAAATTTATATAGAGGATGCGAGGTTGCTTCGAAGAGTGAAGTATTTTTCTGACTAAACCGTTCTAACATTTTGTTTATTAAGTATTACATCAATTTATCTGGGTTCTTCCTGGCTGTCGCAGTCGCTTGCTCTTTTCCCCTTCAGCGAAGCAGCCCCTCCAATCTGAGAAGCTGGAAGATTTTGTTTATGTAAGACCCGGGGAGGGTTATAGTGCGCGCCTTTCGACCGGATACGGTCTTTTGAAACTTCCTCAGAGCGTTTTTTAAAATCATGCAACCCCCATCAGACATCTCTCATTTGCGCAATATAGCCATCATCGCCCACGTCGATCATGGCAAGACCACCCTGGTGGATGAACTGCTGAAGCAGTCCGGCACCTTGGGAGAACGCTTCGGCGAGGTGGAACGGGTGATGGACTCCAACGACCAGGAGAGGGAGCGGGGTATCACCATCCTCTCCAAAAATACCGCCATCGACTGGAATGGGTACCGGATAAACATCGTCGATACTCCCGGCCATGCCGATTTCGGTGGTGAGGTGGAGCGGGTGCTGTCGATGGTCGATTCCGTGCTATTGCTGGTAGATGCCCAGGAGGGGCCGATGCCCCAGACCCGTTTCGTCACCCAGAAGGCCTTCGATCATGGGCTGCGGCCAATCCTGGTGGTGAACAAGATCGACAAGCCCGGTGCACGGCCGGAGTGGGTCATCGACCAGGTGTTCGAACTCTTCGATCGCCTTGGCGCCAGCAACGCACAGCTCGATTTCCCCATCGTCTATGCCTCCGCCCTCAATGGCTATGCCGGGTTGGATGACAAGGCGCGGGAGGGGGATATGACCCCCCTGTTCGAGGCCATCGTCGAACACTGCCCGGTGCCCGAGGTGGATCTGGATGGTCCGTTCAAGATGCAGGTCTCCAACCTGGACTACAACAGCTACGTGGGCGCCATCGCCGTGGGCCGAGTCATCCGGGGCACGGTGAGGCCGAACCAGCAGGTGACCGTGGTGAAGTACGATGGCGAGGTGCACAAGGCGAAGGTAGGCCTCGTCTACGGTTATCTGGGGCTGGAACGCAGTGAGGTGAAGCAGGCGTCCGCGGGCGACATCATCGCGATCACCGGAATAGAGGCGCCCAATGTCTCGGATACCCTGTGCGACCCAGAGCACGTGGAGGCACTGCCGCCGTTGGCGGTGGACGAACCCACCGTTTCCATGACCTTTCAGGTCAACGCCTCCCCCTTTGCCGGCAGGGAGGGTAAATACCTGACCTCCCGTCAGCTCAAGGAGCGGTTGGAACGGGAGCTGATCCACAATGTCGCCTTGCGGGTGGAGGAGGGCACCGACCCGGAGAAGTTCAAGGTCTCCGGGCGGGGTGAGTTGCACCTCTCGGTCCTGTTGGAGAACATGCGTCGGGAGGACTTCGAGCTGGCCGTATCCCGCCCGGAGGTCATCTTCCGCGAGATCGATGGAGAGGTCTGCGAGCCCTATGAACAGCTCACGGTGGATGTGGAGGTGGCGCATCAGGGCGCCATCATGGAGGCGCTCGGTGCTCGCAAAGGCGATCTGAAGGATATGGTGCCGGATGGTCAGGGCCGGGTGCGTCTCGACTACATTATTCCCTCCCGCGGCCTGATCGGTTTTCAGACTGAATTCATGACCGGCACCTCGGGTACTGGTCTGATCTATCATGTCTTCGACCACTACGGTCCTGCGCAGCATGGCGGCATCGCGCCGCGCAAGAATGGGGTGCTGATCTCGAACGGTCAGGGCAAGGTGTTGGGGTTCGCGCTGTTCAACCTGCAGGAGCGGGGCAGGATGTTTGCATCGCCTGGAGACGCGGTCTATGAAGGCCAGATCGTGGGCATCCATTCACGGGACAACGACCTGGTGGTCAATCCGCTGAAGGGCAAGCAGCTCACCAACGTCCGCGCGTCGGGCAAGGATGAGGCCATCATGCTGACGTCACCGCTGAAGTTCAGCCTGGAACAGGCCCTGGAGTTTATCGAGAATGACGAACTGGTGGAGATTACCCCCAGTGCCATCCGCATCCGCAAGAAGCACCTCAAGGAACATGAACGCAAGCGGGCATCGCGGGGGCAGTGATTTTCTGGCGCGCAAGAAAAAACCCGGCTGCAATCCATGCGGCCGGGTTATGGTCGTCGGCTTGGTTGGCAAAGCGTTCCTTCCGTGCGGCTTTCCTTAGCCAGTTGTCATCCTGAAAGTCATCCTTGATGACGACACCTATAGGATTTCATAATTTCAACAATATGTAATTGGGAGAAATCCTCTTTTACTTTAGGGCAGCTCCTACAGGTATTTCATGAGATCACCAATAAAAGCGCTTTATCCCCCGGTGCAACCCTATGTCAGGCAAAATCTCCCGCTCGATAACATCACCTGGGATCTGGCATGATCGGTCTGTTGCAGCGGGTCTCTGAAGGCCGGGTTCGTGTCGATGGGAAGATAGTTGCTGAGGCAGGCACTGGACTGCTGGTGCTGGTAGGGGTTCAGCGAGGGGATGACGAGACGAAGGCCGAGCGTCTGCTGGAACGCCTGCTGGGCTATCGGGTGTTTCCTGACGATGCTGGCCGCATGAATCTGAGCCTGCGGGATATCGGAGGCGGTCTGCTGTTGGTTCCCCAGTTCACCCTGGCGGCGGATACCCGCAAAGGCACCCGCGCCGGGTTTTCCAAAGCAGCGGTTCCAAAAGAGGGAGAACGGCTATTCGATTATCTGGTCGCGAGGGCGCAAACGCTGTATACATCTGTCGAGAGCGGTGTGTTCGGCGCCGACATGCAGGTGGAGTTGGTGAATGACGGACCGGTGACCTTCTGGCTGGAAACCTGAAAAAACCGATGGGTTGATCGAGTAAGGGGTGGTTCATAATACCCATCACGGATGGGTATAAGACAACAAATACAGGGTTGATGCGGAATAATGATCAAGCGACTTCTGGTTTTTTTAGCCTGCGGTTTTATTACCTTTGCGAGCTTTGCAGTGGAGCGGGGGCCGGCCGTGCCAGACTATCCGGCAGACCAGGTAACCGATGGGGTCTATGTGATTCATGGCCCTTTGGGTGAGCCTTCGGCGAAAAACCAGGGTTTCATGAACAATCCGGCGTTTATCGTCACTCAGACGGGGGTGGTGGTGGTCGACCCGGGTTCCAGCGTGCAGATCGGGGAGATGGTACTGCGACAGATCCGTAAGGTCTCCGATCTGCCCGTGGTCGCGGTTTTAAACACCCATATCCATGGAGATCACTGGCTGGCCAATCAGGCACTGGTGGAGGCCTTTCCAAAAGTGCCTATCTATGGCCATCCCAGGATGTTTGACAAGATCGAACAGGGAGAGGGTCAGGAGTGGATCGATCTGCTGTTACGTCTGACCGCAAATGCCACTGCCGGTACCGACATCGTCGGGCCCAATCTGCAGGTCGATCATGCAGATGAGGTCACCCTGGCCGGCTTGAAGATTCGCTTTCTCTATCTGCCAAAGGCCCACAGCGATACCGATCTGATGATCGAGATCCCCTCGAAAAAACTGATCTTTTTGGGTGACAATGCAATGATGAACCGCTTTGGCCAGATGCGGCACGGCACCTTCAAAGGCAATATCGCCGCGCTTGACCTGGCGCTGCAAAAGAGTGCGGAGATCTATGTACCCGGGCATGGGCCGACTGGAGGTCCGCAAGTGCCTGAGACCTTCCGAACCTATCTTTCGCTACTGCGCTCCGAGGTGGCCAAACAGCTGGATGAGGGTCTGAGTGACTTTGAGATGAAACCCTTGGTCGTAGAAGCACTTGCGGATTACAGAGGCTGGGTGGATTTTGATCGGTTGGTGGGTAAACACATCAATCAGGCCTATCTTGAGGTTGAGGAGGAGATGTTCTGATATGAAAAAAACCATTTTATCGATTGGTTTTGTATTGTTTGTCTGCGCAGGCTTGGGTGTGAGCGCAGCCGATTGGCGCAAGACGGGCAGTGACGCGGAAAAACTGAAAAACCTGGTGGCAGCAGTCCCCGGAACCTCCCATTGGATGTTTGAAATGGGTGAGCGGTATAAAAATCTCTATTGGGCGGCAAAACAGGCTAAGTGGGAGTTTGCCAATTATCAGCTGGAAGAGATCGAAAAGCTGGTACAGTTAGTACAACTGGCTCGCCCAAAGCGGGCTGAAACCGCACAACAGTTTCTCGATAGCGGCATCCCTCAGATGCACAAGGGTTTGCAAACCCGGGAGTGGAAACGGTTCAAGGCAAGTTTCCATAAGCTGTCCGAGGCTTGTATGCGCTGTCACGCGCAAAATGACCATGCCTTTATTGTGCTGCCGAGCGAGCCGAAAGGTGCATCCAGCCCCGTGCTGAATCTGGAAATGGATACAGATTGAACATCAATCCAGATACCTGACTGAGTCGTTTGCGCAACCACTGCTATTTTTCTGGAATTTGCTCTAGAATGCACCCCTTTGAGTAGAAAGCGATAGATTGACCGAATCTATTCCGGAGTTTTTTCATGCAGCGCACAGCGCAGATCGAACGCAACACCCTGGAGACCCAGATCAGTGTCACGCTGAATCTGGACGGCAGCGGTACCGGCCATTTCGAAACCGGTGTGCCCTTTCTTGATCACATGCTGGATCAGGTAGCGCGGCACGGGCTGATCGATCTCGAGATCAAGGCAGAGGGTGATCTGCATATCGATGCCCACCATACGGTGGAGGATATCGGCATTACCCTGGGGCAGGCGTTTGCCCAGGCACTGGGGGATAAAAAAGGCATCCGGCGTTATGGTCACGCCTATGTGCCGCTGGATGAGGCCCTCTCCCGGGTGGTGGTGGATTTTTCCGGTCGGCCCGGCCTGGAATATCAGGTGGATTTCACCCGCGCCCGCATCGGTGAATTCGACGTGGATCTGTTGCTGGAGTTTTTCCGCGGGCTGGTCAACCATGCCGGCATGACCCTGCACATCGACAATCTTCGGGGCATAAATGCCCATCACCAGGCAGAGACGGTGTTCAAGGCACTGGGTCGCGCCCTGCGCATGGCGCTGGAGCCTGATCCACGCATGTCCGACCTGGTGCCCTCTACCAAGGGCAGCTTGTAACCTGGTATCACAGAGAGCTGACATCCGATGACACAGCGTATCATCGTTATTGACTACGGCATGGGTAACCTGCGCTCCGTCGCGAAGGCGGTGGAGCATGTGGCCGACAGTGGCGATGAGATCCTGGTGACCGATGACCCAAAGCTGATCCTGGAGTCGGATCGGGTGCTGTTCCCGGGACAGGGCGCGGCACGGGACTGTATGCTGGCGATCTCGGAGCACCACCTCAACCAGGCGATCCTGGATGCCGCCCGTAGCAAGCCATTTCTGGGCATCTGCATGGGTCAGCAGGTGCTGCTGGAGTCCAGCGAAGAGAACGGAGGCACCGAACTGCTGGGGCTCTATCCTGGCAAGGTACGCCATTTTCCCGGTGGTCGGGGGCCGGATGGGGCGCTGCTGAAGATTCCCCACATGGGCTGGAATCGGGTGCATCAGACCCACCAGCATCCCTTATGGGCGGATATCGAGCAGGACAGCCGTTTCTATTTCGTCCACAGCTACTATGTGGACCCGGCAGAGGCCGGCCTGACCGCGGCGACCACCGATTTCGGTGTCACCTTCGCCAGTGCATTCGCCGACGGCAACCTGTTCGCGGTGCAGTTCCACCCCGAGAAGAGCGCGGATACCGGGCTGCAGTTGCTGAAGAATTTCGTCAACTGGAAGGTATAGTTAATTAGCCACAGAGACACAGAGGGCACAGAGTTGAAAAACATTATTGATAAGAACAAAGGGATTGTTCATGAGTGAAAAAAGAGTTTGTAGCTGGTGTTCAATGGAAATACCAGCAGCAGCGATAAAGTGCCCAAACTGTAAGGGATGGAGGAAAGATATAAATAATGA
>CBDVCD010000039.1:0-18443 GCA_965372385.1 uncultured Gammaproteobacteria bacterium
TGGACCTCGACCCGCTCCCGGGCCCGGACAGGTTCGTAGGGCTGTTTATACTGGCCCTGGTTGGTGACCCGGAAGTATTTGAGTCCGGTATGGGTGCGCGAGCCGTCAGGCAGCAGGAACTCCTTAACCTCTTCCGTGGGGCGGTCGAAGCCTACATCCTTATGGAACTCCCGATACCAACTGTCCCCCGGGTAACCCTCCTGAGCGCTCCAGACCTGGCGGGAGGATTCCGGGTCGCGGGCGAAGGCGGCTACCCCATTGGGACAGGCGAGGGGGGCGGCCACCCCGTGCCAGGGGCGTTCGCTGGCGTTCATCAGGCCATGGGTGTCGAGCATGAAGTAGCGGAAGCCTTGTTCCGCCAGGGCCTCTTCCAGACCCGGGTAGTAGCCGCATTCGGGCAGCCAGATCCCGGGGGAGGGACGGCCGAAGGTCTCCTGGTAGCTGGCTGCCGCTACCGCCAGTTGGGCCTGGATGGCGCCGGGTTCGTTGCGCAACAAGGGCAGGAAACCATGCGTGGCGGCGGTGGTAATGATCTCCAGCCGGCCGCTCTGCTGCAGTGCCCGGAAGGCGCCGACCAGGTCGGCCTGATAGGTCTCCCGGTAGAGCCGGTCGGTCTCCTGAAACAGCTGCAGATAGTGGACCGCCATGGCCTGGGTGCGCTGATCCGCATGACTGCGGGTGGTTTCTCTTTGCGCCAGACCGATCAGTTTGCGCAGGTGGGCCAGATAGCGTTGCTGCAGCAGTTCGTCCTGCAGCATGGCGATCAGGGTGGGGGAGAGGGAGAGGGTCAGGCGAAACGGAACACCTTCCGCATGCAGGCGCTCAAAGGCCTGTAGCAGAGGAATATAGCTCTCGCTGATGGCTTCGAAGAGCCAGCTCTCTTCCAGAAACAGCGCATGCTCAGGATGCCGCACATAGGGTAGATGGGCGTGCAGCAGCAGTGCGAGATAGCCGTGACTCATCTGGGGTTCTCTGAAACCATCATGATCGGTTTGAAGGGGACTAGTCCTCCTGACTAGCGGCCAGAAGTTGCGCGACGAGTTGCTGGGTATGCGGAGGCAGGGTTCTGAACAGGGAGAAGGTCCCATCCTCCTGGGTCGGAATCGGCTGGCCGAAGAGGATAAACTGAGTGTTTGGCTGCTTCCTGCCGCGGATATGCAGCTCCATGTGCAGCTCCTCGTCTCCGACCTGGCCAAGTTTGAAACTGGAGACAGGCGGGGGCGTCGGTGAGGAGGCCGAGGTCGTTGCTGGTGCTGTCTCTGTATGGGGTTCGGCGGGCGGTGGGGAAAACTCGGTCAGATCGGTGAAGGGCGCAAGCCGAGAGGCCAGCGGAATCTGGCCCGCACTCTCCATGGAGATTACATCCAGATCGGGGATATTGCCGGTTTGTACCAGCTCAGCGAGCTCCTGTACCGGCGAGAGGGGGAAGCCCTCGATGGCCAGGGTCTCGCCTCCTTGCCGGGTTGCTTCGCTCCTGCTGGAGGCGGAAAGGGCATCGCCCGGCGGGGCCTCCTGCTCGATCCACGAGATGGCGATGGCCGCCTCTGCCCTCGGGAAAGTGGCAAGCTCGATTGGCTGGGCTTCGCCGGTGACTAGGTCTGGAGCGGGAAATCGTGGAAATAGGGCCGGTGTGCCGCCTTGCAGGGTCGCATCCTCCGGCTGGTTCTTATCTTCCCGCCAGACTTCTCCCTGCCGGCCAGTGAGCGTTTTCTCTGCGTTGATCTCGGTCGGTTGCTCAAAGAGACCAGCCGCCAGCGGCGTGAGGGTCAAGACCTGGGTTCCGGAGGTGGGGGCCGGGCCGGCCCTGGGCAGTTCCACCCGGTTGGAACGGGTCAGATCAACCAGTTTTCCCGCGCTGGTCAACAGTCCCAGCTCCGCCACATAGCTTTGGGCATCCTTCCATAGCTCCACATACTGGCTGCCGGAATGTTGGGTGATCTCGATATCGAACCAGGGGGGGACCAGGGAGTTCGGGTCCCGATCCGTGAGGTCATGGAAACGCATCACCAGGCAGGAGTCTGCGTCTTTCGCCCTGACCCTGGCCGACTCCAGGTTCCAGGGGGTGATGTGCCAGTAGGCATGTAAGCGATGGGGTGAGATCTCCATCAGCACAAGTTCGGTCTCCTCGGCCAAGTGGGGAAAATGACTTTCCAGCTCAGTGCCGATGTTGCGCAGGGACTCCCTGTCCAGGGCTTTTGTTGGTGAGGAGTCGGATGCTTGCATCTGGTTTTTTTCAGACCACGAAAGAGAACAGGGGTACCTTGGGTTTGCAGTGTTTCCCACCTGTTGGGTGGAAATGTCGGATGGCCTGGCCTTAGTCCGCAAACAATCACTCCGGTAGGCGATCCATGGGCTGCCCGACGAGACATGGATATCTCTGGGATTAGCCATTATAGCAAAGATTGTTTCGTCGATCAGCCCTGAGGATATGGATTAACTTATTGAAATTAATGTCTTTTACCTTTCTTTCTTCGGTTTGATTTAGGCTTGGTGGCCGGTTTTCCTTGGCTTGCGGCCTGCTTGCCCCGCGGAACCTGTTGGTTAACCGGGCTCTCCGCTACAGGGCTGGAAAGCGGCCTTGTCGGGGTGGGTTGTGCCTTTTCGGCTGATCTCGGAGTGGCTGCGGGCTTGGTAGATACCTTCCCTGCAGGATCGGTCTGGTTAACCTGCTTTGGCGCGGTAGCGGCCTTTTTAACTGGTTTCAGGGCGGGCTCGGTCTGAGTCACAGCCTGCTGGCTGATAGTGGCTTCTGCCATGGGAAAAGATTTAGCCTTTTCTGCTGTTTTCCGCACGGCGGTAGCTGTTGCTGCAAGCGCGGGTTTTTTCTCCGGCTGCGTCGGCATAGGTTCAGATTTTACAGTCACCTTCGGTGCGGGTTTAGATTCCGCGGCTGATTGCTTGGCGGGTGCGGGCTTCACGCTCGGTTTGGCTGCAGGTTGTGTCTCTGCTCTTGCCTCTGGGGTGGGTGTGGATTTTTCCGCTATCTTCGGGGCAGATCCATTGCCTATCTCGGTCGGTGCAGTGGGTTGGGTCTTTTTAGCAGTCTCAGGAGTCGTCTTGGGTAGGCTTTGGCTGGCCATGGCCTTTTCGGCCTGGTCCAGCAGGTTATCGACCTGTTGGGTGTGCTCGTACAGATGGGGAATCCAGCTGTCACCCCAGAACAGATAACAGCTGGTCTGGCCCTCCAGCATTACCTGGTGGGCTTGCTCCAGCAACTTGTTGACAGTCTTGTCGGTAGTTTTCTGCTGGGTGAACTGGTGATAACGATTGCTGACCTGGACCAGCTTTTCCACCGCTTGGCGCTGGGAGTCGCTGCCGGCCCACTGGGCGAAGTCGTAGCCCGAGGTGTCTCCCACATTCCAGGCGCCGGTCTGCACATGGGCCTGCTGCTGGGGTGCGTGCTCCTTCAGATAGTTGGAGAGCGATACGGTGCGAGAGGGGAATTCACCGTAGCGGGTATGTTCGAGGTAGGGGGCAAAAAAGTAGCCGAAGAAGCCGGCGCTCTCGTCGGTCTGGCGGAACCAGCCCCCGTTCTCCCCATCCGACCAGGTGGTCACCAGTCTGGGTTCATGGGGTCTGGGTGAATGCTGTACCTTCTGTTGGATCTCGTGGGCGAACCAGCCCGGATTGAGGCCACTCTCCTGGGCATTGGAGAGGTCACGGTCCCGCGGAATAATCGTGATGCACGCTCCGTCGTGGCAGGCTTGGTAGGGTTGATAGATATCCTGGGTGCCATCCTGTGGCTGAACATGGACGCTGTCCACCACCACATACTCATACCCGGCCTTGACCAGCGCCGGTATCATCTCCATGGTGAAGGCCATCTCCGGCGGCCAGAAACCCTTGGGTGAGCGGCCGAAGACCTGCTGCATGATCTGGCGTCCCTTCAGCAGATGATCTTCCCAGTCCTGCTGAGGGATCAGGGGGAAGATGGGGTGGTAGTAGCCCATGCCGATGAGTTCGAGATTTTCCGCCGTGCGGTAGCTCTCCAGCATCGCCGGGATGTCGATGATATGCCGGTAGGCATCGACGATCTCCGGATCGAGGAACTGTTCCAGCAGGATGCCGGAGAACCCCACATGCAGGTAGCCGACTTCCTGGTATTTGTGGGCGTAGCGAGCGGCCCGCTCATAGCAGCGGATGATCTGCTCGGCCTCCCAGGAATTCTCTTCGATCAACAGTTTCAGGTTGCCCGGGGGTTGATGCATGTGCAGGCCGAGGGCATGTGAAATCGTCTGCTCGTACATGAGAGGTCTCCGAAATGATTGTTTAATCGCGAAGTTGTTATTGCCACAGAGTCACAGAGAGCACAGAGCTTGTGAATAGATAACTGAAATTAGCTTCGATAAACTTTCATTAAGCTATATATACATTCTTGAAAATGATTTTAACTTCATTTGGGTTAATAACACTCCGTGCCCTCTGTGTCTCTGTGGCAAATAAAAGAATCAGTCTCCAAGGTAGGGTGGGCACTGCCCACCTTAAACAGGGTGGTGCGTGCAAAATGGTGGGCGGTGCCCACCCTACGTTACCGGCTACTCAAAGGCGTAATGCTTCTCCACGTCCTTGAGGATCTCCCAGGTGCATTGCATGCCGGCCGGGAAGGTTACCAGGTCACCACGGCCGAACTCCTGGGGCTCGCCACCCTCTGGAGTGACGACGACCTTACCGCGCAGGAAGTAGCAGGTCTCGGTCTGATCATAGCTCCAGGCGAATTTCGAGACCTCTTTCTTCCAGATCGGCCAGTCATACACGCCCTGGATCTCCAGCTTCATCGCTGAGGGGCGATGTTCACAGAGGATTTCGTTCTGGCTCATGTCACTTCGCTTTCCCTGGTTGTATCTGGATCGGCCGGGGCCTCTGCCTCTTTGGCTGCCGGTTTCAGCACAATCCCGGCCAGCGGTGGCAGGGTGATCTCCAGCATCCAGGGCCGGCCCATCCACTCCTGTTCTTTAGCCTGCAATTCGTTGAGTCCATTACCCATATTGCTGCCGCCGTAATAGTCGGAATCGGAATTCATCACCTCTTCCCAACGCCCCCCTTGAGGCAGGCCAATCCGATAGTGCTCCCTGGGGACAGGTGTGAGGTTGAGTATGACCACCGTCAGATCGCCCTTATCGTCCTTGCGCAGATAGCTGAGCACGGACTGTTGTGCATCGTTGCAGTCGATCCAGTCAAAACCATGCCATTCGAACTCATGAGTATAGAGGGCTGAGTCGTTGTGGTAGAGCTGGTTGAGGTCCTTTACCAGGTTCTGAACCCCCTTATGTAAGGGATAATCCAGGGTCCACCAGTCGAGAGGCTGAGCGCTGTTCCATTCGTTGCCCTGACCGAACTCGGTGCCCATGAAGAGCAGTTTCTTGCCGGGATGGGTAAACATGTAGGTGTAGAGCAGGCGCAGGTTGGCAAAACGCTGCCATTCGTCGCCAGGCAGTTTATGCAGCATCGACTGCTTGCCGTGCACCACCTCATCGTGGGAGAAGGGCAGCAGGAAGTTCTCGGTAAAGGCGTAGAGCATGCTGAAGGTCAGCATGCCATGGTGGTACTGGCGATGGACCGGCTCTTGCTCGATATAGGAGAGGGTGTCGTTCATCCAGCCCATGTTCCATTTCAGATCGAAGCCGAGGCCACCCAGATAGGTAGGCTTGGTGACCTGGGGCCAGGAGGTGGACTCCTCGGCCATGGTGAGTACGCCAGGCACCTGGTCATGCACCACTTCATTCATCTCGCGCAGAAAGGCGATGGCCTCCAGGTTTTCGTTGCCGCCGTATTTGTTGGGAATCCACTCGTCCGCTTCACGCGAATAGTCCAGATAGAGCATGGAAGCGACCGCATCTACCCGCAGACCGTCGATGTGCAACTCTTCCAGCCAGAACAGGGCGGAGGAGAGCAAAAAGTTTTTCACTTCGTAGCGCCCAAAGTTGTAGATCAGAGTTGCCCAGTCCAGGTGTTCACCCAAACGTGGATCTTCGTGCTCATACAGGGGGGTGCCGTCGAAACGGCCCAGCCCGTGGGCATCCTTGGGGAAATGGGCGGGCACCCAGTCGATGATCACGCCAATGTTGTGTTTGTGGCAGTAGTCGACGAAATAGCGGAACTCGTCGGGGCTGCCGAAGCGGCTGGTGGGGGCGTAATAGCCGGTAGCCTGATAACCCCAGGAGAGATCATAGGGGTGCTCGGTGACCGGCAGCAGTTCGATATGGCTGAAACCCAGCTCCCGCACATATTCCACCAGGCGGTGGGCGAGTTCCTTGTAGCTGAGCATCTCTCCCTCGGGACCCCGCTCCCAGGAGCCGAGGTGAACCTCGTAGATCGACATCGGCTGGTGCTGCCAGTCCCATGCAGCCCTTTGCTTCAACCATTGAGCATCGTTCCATGGATAGCGGCTGGGGGCTTCGACGATGGAAGAGGTCTTCGGTCGCAGCTCGCAACGGCGGGCGTAGGGATCGGCCTTGGAGAAGACCGCATCCCAGCGGTCATTACGGATTTCGAATTTGTAGAGTTCTCCCGCCCCCAGGTTGGGGATGAACAGCTCCCAGGTTCCACCGGTACGCATCCGCATGGGATGGGCGCGGCCGTCCCAGCGATTGAAGTCGCCGACCACGCTGACACGGTTGGCGTTGGGGGCCCAGACCGAGAAGAGCACGCCTGCCACATTGTCCACCTCGTGCAGATGGGCGCCGAGGAAGCGGTAGGCGTGCCAGTGCTTGCCTTCGCCAAACAGATGCAGGTCCAGATCACCGAGCTGAGGTGGAAAGCAGTAGGGGTCGTGATGCACATGTTCGTGGTTGGCGT
This sequence comes from uncultured Gammaproteobacteria bacterium, assembly GCA_965372385.1. Classification (GTDB taxonomy): domain Bacteria; phylum Pseudomonadota; class Gammaproteobacteria; order Chromatiales; family Chromatiaceae; genus JASJBU01. The sequence continues at coordinate 6,796 of CBDVCD010000039.1, forward strand.
CATCGTGCCAGATCAGGCGATAACGCTCCGGGAGATCCTTCTTCTGTCCATGCCATTCGAAGAGATCGGTACCCTCGATGCGCTGCATGGGTATCTCACCCTCGGCGATGGTGACCCGTTCCGCATGGGGCAGGAATGCGCGGACCAGCACTTCATTGCCATTTTCGTGGCGTCCCAATACCTCGAAGGGGTCGTGGTGCCGGGCCTCGATGATCTTTTGCAGGGCAGGATCCAATTTTGCAGCAGTTTTATCCTTCATGATGTTCGCCTCTATGAGAATACAGCGGTGATGGCGTGGTCTGGTGATCGCATTCAGAAATCGTTGTTCAGGATACTCTCCGCCCGGCGGCAGATCTCCCGGCCATAGTCGGTCCAAAGGCCCTGACCCCAGTAGCGGTAACAGGAGGTTTGGGAAGAGAGCAGGTGGAACAGGGCTTTGCGGTAGCGCTGATCGTCGGTGGCGATGCCTTTGCCATCGATCCTTTCGTGAAAGCGGATGCTGGCCTCCTCCATGGGAGCGAGGACGTTGTCATAACCCTCCACCCAGGAGAGGTCGCTGGTCCAGCTACCCCCTTCCATGTGGAATTGATGATCCTCCTGGCGCAGGGTCTCGATGACCTTTTCCAGTTTATCCGGTCCGTCACCGGGTTGCATGCGTGCCCAGATCTTCTTGTGGAACAGGGGCTGCACCACCGGCAGATCACTGGTCTTGATGCCCAGGGCGAACAGGTGCTCAAGATACTCGCTGGCATTCATCAGCGGCACGTCCGACCCGGAGGCGGTGCCCACCACCTCCATGTACTTGGACGGGAACTCATTCATCATCACGCCGCCATTCTCGCCATCGGCGACCTGGGTCACCAGCGGCGGCACCAGCTTGCCGGCCAGCGCTACTTTCCGCAGGCTCTGGGCCTCGAACCAGGGTTGCATCTGCGCCACCAGCTTGGTGTCGGAGCCCTGGGTCTTGACGATAGCAATGATCTCTGCGGTTTCGCCCTTGGAGTTGGTGCAGACCAGCCGGTGGGGCAGGTGGGGACGTTTCGGGTTCCAGCCATCCTCCGGCTGCTCGACGGTATGTTCCTGCACCAGCACCCACTGGAAGCCGCAGTCCACCAGGGTCTTGACGAACTCATAGGCCACCTCCGGGTGGTTGGGCAGGGCCATCTCCGAGGGGGAGAAACCGCGTACCCGTTCCAGGGCGGACAGTCCGAAGATGGCGGCGAAGTGCTGCTGCCAGGCCAGTACGTGGCGGCGGTAGTCCTGCACCGGGGTGGAGGGCGCCACTGCGTGACCCCAGGGCATGCCGAGCCACTCCACATAGGGTTGATAGGTGGGGTCGCTGGTGATGGTCTTGAGCTTGTCGATGACCCAGTCGTGGCCCATCTTGCGCAGACCGTGGAACAGGGTGCCGGAGTATTCCAACATCACCCGGGGGTTTTTTCCTTCGTTCACCAGTTGCGGAATATAATCGCCTAAGCGTGCATAACAGTCGGCGAAGACAGGGGCGTTGTGATTGTCCCCGATATCCTGGTGCTCCAGCATATATTGCAGATTACTGATCAGGGCGGCGCTGTGCAGATCGTCGCCACCGGCGGGAATCAGGGGCTGATGCATGTGCAGCGCGATTGCGCAGGCAGCCCGGGTAGTGCCGAAATCGATCCGTCCGGCGCTGCGGAACAGCTCCTTTTCGGCCCCATTGTGCATGGTTTCGACGATCTGTTCTTCAGCCCCGCTGATATTGGGTACATCTTCGATATATTCTGGTAGTTCTTGCATGAATGCTCCCTATGTTATTTATGCCGGATGAGTTCGCGGATGTTGAGGTATTCCGCTCCCGGTCGACCTGGGTGACCGGTGCGCATTCGGATGCAACCAATACGATAAACCTGACCTATTCCGCACGCTTATCTGATGGTTAACCGGCTATGCATGGCCAGTGTCTCTGGATCCCGCTGTTACAGAAATCGGTTAATCTACACCCTTCAGGATCTCCCGGACATGAGCGAGATCAGCTTCACTGCGATCTACCCAGGCCTCACCCCAGAAGAAATTACAGCTGGTCTCGGCGCGTAACAGGTGCCACATGGCATCCTCCAACTGTTTCCAGACCTCCGGGTTGGCTTCATGGCGTTCCCCCGCCTTCCAGCGGGCATCATGGACCGCTTTGCTTAGATCCGGGAACTCAGCCAGTGCATCGCGCTGCATTTGCGAGCCGGTCCACTGCAGGAAACCGTGGCCATTATGCCAGCCAGTGTTCCAGGCACCGGTGTTGACCACTACCTCACCCCAGGCCCCATGCTGATCGAGATAGTCGTCGATGAAGGTGGGACGTACCCCAGCGGTACCCGCATAAACCGCATTCATATAGGCGGGATAGAACTCGCCCCAAAATCCGCTGTTGTCAGTGGCATTGCGGAACCAGCCGCCATTGTCCCCATCCGTACAGGTCGTTACCAAGGGCGTGAAATCACACCAGCGGGCGCGCTCCGCGATCTCATTCTGAAACCAGCTGAACTCCATGCCGGACTCCTGGGAGTTCGAGAGCTCCCGGTCGCGCACTACCACGATGATCTCGTCATCACCCTGTCGGGCGATATGCGGGCGGTAACGTTTTTCATGCCAGCTCATGGGGGTGACCGCTTCGACATGTTCGGAATCTACCAGTACCCAGCGGTAGCCAAGCCGCTTGAGTAGGGGTATCAGTTCCATACTGAAGCCCATTTCAGGTGGCCAGAAACCGGAGAAATCCGAGCGCCAGAAGAGGTGATGGGCGATACCGTGCCAGCGTTTCAATTGCTCCTCCCGATCCGCTTCAGGTATCAGGGGCAGTACCGGGTGGTAGTAGCCGGTGCCGAGGATATCGATGATACTTCTGTTCTGCAGATGCCAGAGCATGGACCCGCAATCTACTTTGCCGTAGAACTGGCGCTGAAATGCCGGATCGGACAGGACTTCCAGCAGCGTGCCCGACATGGCCAGGTGAACCCGTCCTCGGTCTTTGTATTGCCAGAGCACTCTTGGAATACGGTCGATGGCAAACAGGATCTGCTCCGTTTGCCAGGGTTCGGTACTGAGGAGGTCATACAGATTTCCAGTGGGTTGGTGCAGATTCAGCACCAGTGCGTGTTGTGCTTCTTTCATATTCAATTATGGATATTGATTGACCAGATATCGCTCCAGCGTAGAATTCACACCTGATATAATTTAGGTTTCCTGAACTACCTTTAAGCTAGGCTCTGTATGTATATAGGTGTTGGTCCCTTGTCACGCTTGGTGCTAGCGCTAATCCTCGATACTGGTATTTAGCTGAATAACAATGAGTTAGCACCATAGACAGAAAGAACCAACACTTAACGCAGACTGAGCCTTAAGCTAATATAGGAAGTCTAATCATACATCAACTGTCGGGAGTGGGCATGGCAAATAAAGAGGCCCTGAAACTGTTGAAGCAGCAAAACGTAGAGGCATTCAACAGGTGGGTAAAACTGCGGCGTAACAAAGGCAAGAAGGCGCTTGACCTGGATGACCAGAATCTGAGCGGACTCAAGCTCCGCTGGGTTGACTTGAAGGATGCCCATCTTAATGGGTGTAATTTAAGAAACACGGATCTCAAGGGGGCCAATCTTAAGCGGGCAAGGCTAAGGCAGGCGGATCTGCGTGGGGTCAATCTCGTGGAGGCCAATCTTACCGAAGCCGACCTGCGTCGGGCAAAATTGAAGGGTGTGCGGCTGGAGAGGGCGATTCTGAATCAAGCAAAAGGGATCTGATCTTCAGCCAATACAGTCCAGGGTCCGCATTTTTATATTGAGCGTCATCAGGTTAACGGTGATTAATTGGAAAACTGACTGGAAATAGGTCAATTAACTACCTATCTTTTACATGGAAATCTGCAGCAAGTTCAGATCAGGCGTGAATATAAACCGAGTGGGAGAGAAACATGGCATCGAAAAAAAGCAAGAACGCTAAGAAGAGTACAAAACCGGAAAATGGGGATGGATTTGTCGACGAGGTGGAAAAAACCGGTAAGGCGCTCATTGATGAGGTCAAGCAACTTTTTGACAGCTTAACCGATAAGGTAACCGGTTTGGCGGGCGCTGCGGCCGATGCTACGGTTTCGGTGGCGGAAAAGGTCAGTAAGGAGCCAGCGGAACTGCTCAAGGGTGTGTTGCAGGATGTCAAGGAGGTCGGTGAAACTTCTATTCAGACCATCGGAGAAACATTTGAATCCTTGAAGGGCCAAATCCTTAGCCGCGCCTCCGCAGCCCCGGTGAAAAAGAAATCAGCTAAGAAGACGAGTAAAAAGGCGGGTGCTAAGAAGAAAACCACTAAGAAAATAGCGACAAAGAAGAAGCTGGCAAGCAAGAAAAAGAGTGCTGTAAAAAAGCAGGCATCTGCGGGTAAAAAGGCTGCAACCAAGAAAAAGACATCCGCAAGGAAGAAAGCAGTGGGTAAGAAAAAGGCAGCGGTGAAAAAGGCTTAGCAGTTCCAGGCGGGTATATTATGCACCCGGCGGTCATTCTCATCCCCGCGGCTGCTTTGATCCTTGGACCCAGGCTATGGGTTGGCCACGTATTGAAGCAGCATAACCAAAAGGATGAGGACCTGCCTGGCACCGCGGCAGAACTGGCGAGACAGTGGCTTGATCAAAACCAACTTCAGCATATACCGGTGGAGATTACCGATACTGGGGACCATTACGATCCGCAGGCCAGGGCAGTTCGATTGGCCCGTGACAAATTTGAGCGTAAATCACTCACTGCGGTAACCACCGCCGCCCATGAAGTCTCTCATGCCTTGCAGGATGCCGTGGATTATCCGCCTTTTGTCTGGCGAAACCGACTCGTCAAACTAGCCCTGATTACGGGGCAGATCGGGGCCGTGGTGCTGCTTACCGTGCCCGCGGCCGCACTCTTCACACAACGACCTCTACCTCCCGTGCTTATCGGTTCCACGCTACTTGCTATCTTAGGCAGTGGTATGGCGACTCAGTTGGCCGCCCTGTCGTCAGAACTGGATGCGAGCTTCAATCGGGCATTACCACTGCTGCAAGATGGCTATATCGACGGGCAGCAGGTGCGGGATGCGAAGAAGATATTGGTGGCCTGTTCCCTGACCTATGTCGCTTCATCCCTGTTGTCGGTTTTGCACATATGGCCCTGGCTTGGCGCTGCCAGGGCTTTTTCTACACCCCTTGTTTCAAGCCTTCCGTATCAGGGTGGACGAGGTGGTTTGACGGTTGCCAATCCGCATAGGAGCAGAAGAGATCCTTCCGTTAGCAAGCGGGATGGTCACGGAAGGTCGCATAAAGCAGGCAGAGCAGATAAGGTCGTGCGGATGATTGGTAAGCCTGTGATTCGAACCTGGTTTCGATTGTCTAGGGGCGTAAGTAACCTGGCTGAAGGTCGGAAGTACTCATAGGATAGCCGACATGCACCTCCGCGGGTGTCAGTAGCAGAGCAAGGATTGTTCCATGTGAATTGATCTTTGCCGGTGGGTCAGTTAACTTTAATTGTTTTGCAACTACCCATAGGACGAGATACCCGTGTCCACAGCAGAGATGGAAGAATTCCGCAGAATCAATCGCTTGCCGCCTTATGTGTTCGCCATTGTGAATGAACTCAAAGCGGCGGCGCGAGCGCGGGGCGAGGACATCATCGATTTTGGCATGGGCAACCCGGACCAGCCGACACCGCAACACATCGTGGACAAACTCTGTGAGGTGGCCAACCGCAAGGATACCCATCGTTACTCCATGTCCAAGGGGATTCCCCGGCTCCGCAGAGCGATGAGTCGTTGGTATAAGAATCGGTATGATGTGGAGTTGGATCCGGCTACCCAGGTTATTGCCACGATCGGCTCCAAAGAGGGGCTTGCACATCTGGCCCTGGCCTGTATGGGACCCGGTGACTCCGTCCTGGTGCCAAACCCCGCCTATCCGATCCATCCCTATGGCTTTATCATCGCGGGGGCGGACGTGCGCCATGTGCCGATGGTGCCAGGAGGCAACTTTTTCGATGAGTTGGTACGCTCGATAAAAGACTCCTGGCCACGTCCCAAGATGCTGGTGCTCAACTTTCCGGGCAACCCCACCACTCACTGTGTGGAGCTGGATTTCTTCGAAAAGGTGGTAGAGATTGCCAAGGAGTACAATATCTGGGTGGTACACGATCTTGCCTATGCCGATATCGTGTTTGACGGTTATGTAGCCCCCTCTATCCTGCAGGTCCCGGGGGCGGAAGAGATCGCGGTGGAGTTTTTCTCCCTGTCGAAGAGCTATAACATGCCAGGTTGGCGGGTAGGCTTCATGTGTGGCAACAAGACCCTGGTGGCGGCCCTGTCGCGCATAAAATCCTATCTCGATTACGGTACATTTACGCCGATCCAGGTGGCGGCAATCGCGGCTCTGGAGGGTCCACAGGATGTTGTGCACAAGATCCGTGATATGTACCAGAGCCGGCGTGATGTGCTCTGCGACGGATTGAATAACATCGGTTGGACGGTCGCGAAACCCAAGGCCACCATGTTTGTATGGGCGCCTATTCCAGCGCTCTATAAGTCCATGGGCTCACTGGACTTTTCCAAAAAACTCCTGCAGGAGGCCAAGGTGGCGGTCTCCCCCGGTATCGGGTTTGGTGAGCATGGCGATGATCATGTGCGTTTCGGTCTGATCGAAAACGAACACCGAACCCGTCAGGCCGTGCGGGGTATCCGCGATATGTTTCGCCGTGATGGCGTAGTGAATAATTAGTTAGCAACATCCCTGTGCCAGATTAGTTTCCGCCATTTATGGATGAAAGCCATTTAACGCATTGAAGAATAAGGAGAAGAGTTTTGAATCCAGTCAAAGTCGGTTTGTTGGGACTGGGCACTGTGGGTGGCGGCACCCTGAACGTGCTGACCCGGAATGCCAGAGAGATTGCCCGTCGTGCCGGACGCGGGATCCAGATCAGCCATGCAGCGGCCAAGGCCTACGATCCAGCTCAGTTGCAGGGTCTTGAGCAGGTAGAGGTTACAGATGATGCCTTTGCGGTAGTCGACAATCCTGAAATAGAGATCATCATAGAGCTGATTGGCGGTTACTCGCCAGCTCGTGAACTGGTGCTGAAGGCGATTGAAAATGGCAAGCACGTCATAACCGCCAACAAGGCCCTGATTGCCATACATGGTAACGAGATCTTTGAGGCTGCCCAGAAACAGGGTGTTACCGTGGCCTTCGAAGCGGCGGTTGCCGGTGGGATACCCATCATCAAGGCAGTACGAGAAGGCCTTGCGGCTAACCGGATCGAATGGATTGCCGGGATCATCAACGGTACCGGCAACTTCATCCTCACGGAGATGCGTGACAAGGGGCGGGATTTCGATGAGGTGCTCAAAGAGGCTCAGGCATTGGGCTATGCGGAAGCTGATCCCACCTTCGATGTGGAAGGCATCGATGCTGCCCACAAGCTTACGATTCTGGGTTCCATCGCCTTCGGTATTCCGTTGCAATTCGATAAGACCTACATCGAAGGCATCACCAAGATCGAGCGGCAGGATATGGAGTATGCGAGTCAGCTGGGTTATCGCATCAAACACCTTGGGGTGACTCGCAGAACTGACATGGGTATTGAAATGAGGGTGCACCCGACGATGATTCCCGAGCGGTGCCTCATTGCCAATGTGGACGGTGTCATGAATGCGGTGCTGGTGATGGGTGATGCGGTAGGCCCTACCCTCTACTATGGAGCGGGCGCAGGCTCCGAGCCGACGGCATCTGCTGTGGTGGCGGATGTGGTGGACGTGGTGCGCGCCTTGACTACCGACCCCGGTAACCGGGTGCCCCATCTGGCATTTCAACCGGATGAGCTGTCGGATCTGCCGATTCTGAGCATCGAAGATGTTGAAACCGCTTACTATCTTCGTATGCAGGTTGAAGACAAACCCGGCGTGGTGGCGAAGATCGCGGGGATCCTAGCTGAAGAAGGCATCAGTATCGAGGCGATTCAGCAGAAGGAGCCAGCAGAGGATGCAACTATGCTGCCCCTGGTGATGTTGACCCACAAGGTTTTTGAGCACCAGATGAATCAGGCTATCGGTCGGATTGAGGCGCTGGAAACGGTTGCTGGTCAGTTGGTACGCATCCGCGTTGAACATTTGGATAAGTGAGGATAAAACGCCTGAGAGATTTGTTGGTGTTGGGGACGGATTTCCTGGGTCGGGAAGAATCAGAGCCGATGTTTCTTCTATGCTGAAGATCCAAAATGCCTTGAGCGTAGATGTTGAGGATTATTTTCATGTTTCCGCATTTGCTGGGAGCATTAAACAGGATGATTGGGAGGATTATCCACTACGGGTTGAAAGTAATACTAGGCAGCTATTGGATCTATTTGATGAGCATCAGGCCAAAGCCACTTTCTTCGTGCTCGGCTGGGTTGCTGAACAGGCAAAGGATCTGGTCAAAGAGATCGCTCGGCGGGGTCATGAGGTAGCCTCCCATGGCTACAGCCATCAATTGGTCTACAATCAGACAGCCGATGTGTTTCGTGATGAGACGCAAAGATCGAAGGATCTACTGGAAGAGATTATTCAACGACCGGTTATTGGATATCGTGCGGCCAGCTATTCAATAACCGAAAACTCCCGCTGGGCCCTTGATATTCTTTCTGAAGTGGGGTTTGAGTACGACTCCAGCATCTTCCCGGTACATCATGATCGGTATGGTATTCCTGATTCACCCAGGTTCCCTTATCAACTGGAAACCCCGAATGGGGGTCGTCTGGTTGAGTTTCCATTGTCAACGATAAAGTTATTCAATTATCGTCTACCTGTCGCCGGCGGAGGTTATTTCCGTCTCTATCCTTATTGGCTGAGTAAGGCTGGATTGAAGCAGATAAACCGACAACAAAAATCATTCATCTTTTATCTCCATCCATGGGAGATCGATCCGGAACAACCCAGAATCGAGGCGGGCTGGCTATCCCGGTTTCGACATTACAATAATCTTGATAAATGTGCGCCCAGGCTTCGGCAATTGATGAAGAGTTTTCATTTTGGCACTGTTACGGACGTTTTGAAGGCCCAGGGTCTGCTGGGGGAGTGAAATTAGGGCTGCGGAAAAAATGATTTGTCCAAAGATTGCCCGAAGAGGGGCGTGTGATAGGATAAATTTTTTTCCGTGGCCCTTAATCTACTACTGCTTTTCACGGTAGGTTTTTAACAATCATTGGCCCCAATAATTTGGTAACAACGATAGGTAGTCGCTTCCAGGTATTAATCATCATTGAGTATTTTGGGTTCGTCGGATTTAGTGAAGGTAACTCATTCGTCCCATTCAGCCAGTAGTGCCAGTACAGTGTTTTTGGCATAGCCCCCCATTGTTGCTTGAATCGAAAAGTCCCGGAGTCTCTGGTTGATCGTCCAAAATCGAAATATTTATATCCCCTGCTTATCGCATAGCGCAATATTTCCCAATATAGCAGCATATTTACACTCAGGTGATTGAAATCCCGAATGGTTGATGCCCAAGGTATTTCGAGAGTATCTCGATAGCCGATAAGGAAGCCAGCAGCAACAGGCTCATTGGCATAATGAATAACTTTTATACAGCTCTCCTGTGGGAAATGGTGCATGATATTGATGAAAAACCCTTTTCCATACACTGGGGTGCCAAGATCTCGCATATTGCGCGTAAAGACAGTGTAAAAATCATCGATGTATTCCTTGCCACCAATTGAAACCTGTAGATTTTCCCTTTGCGGCCGTCTGATTTGAGCGCGTAACTTAGGTGTGAAGCTTTGCCATAACTCATCTGAGTCCTCAGGCAGGGGTAAGATCATATTGAGTTTATTCGCTTTCACCGGAAGTCCTTTTCGCGGGATATCATCACGATATTCTACATAGCTGACACCCAGTTTACCGGCATGGTTATTCGCGGTTTGAATAAGTTGCTGTTCAATGAGTGCATGGTCAGCAACAGCGCCACCGTAATTAAAATATGGCATGGATGTCAAAAAATCTCCAAACAGCCGGCTTTTCTGGCGTATAAGTGGTAATACGCCTCTAATATGGCCACTCTTGTCTCGCGCAAAAAAGTAGAAGCTTTCATGACCAAATGTTTCTCTAATCAGTGTCTTCCATTCGGCCCGATGATAGATTGAGGCTGCAGGATTACCTGTTACATAGTTATTCCATTCTTCCACCTCTGATTCCAGGACAGAAATGGTAATGTCATTATCCTTTTCTAGGGTGCAAGGATATATGCGCCCCTCAAGCTTGGGCGTTGTCGATTCATGGCTTTTTTTATCGACCTCCTTGGGAGTAAAAAAACTTAAAATCCGCTCTTCAATAGCCTTTAATCCTTCTGTGAAGACCCTGGCATGGGTACTTTTTTCTCGCATGAGTTCCTTGAGGTCGTCGCAGGGTTTGCCAGCGCGTTTTGCCTCACCAATATTTTTTGCAACATGCCTCATCTGATCCCGAATTATTCTGAGTTCTCTTTTTTGCTTGAGATATTGTTCAGATACCTCCTTAAGCAAAGTTGCCTGGTGACTGTTGCCATCAGGGTAGCGGGAGGTAAACTCTGAAAGAGGGTCTTTCAGAATGCGTTTATTGTGATATTTTTGTTTCGTTGTCATTCCCTTATTTAAATAATGAGATGATGCGGATTATGCACGGGATTATGGTCGGTCTTTCTGAGAGCATAAGCATTTTAACAACATGCCTCTTAAGACATGGGTTTTTCTCCATGCACTGAATTAAGGGTACATTTGAATGAGTAATTTTCGGACTCTGACAGTGCATGCGCTAAGTTGGAGTTTTGCTGCAAAATTCACTTCTCAAACAATTTCAATTTTATTTGGAATAATCCTAGCTAGGCTGTTGATTCCGGAGGACTTCGGGTTGGTTGCAATGGCACTCGTCATGACGCGTTTCGCTGGTCTGTTTGCTGATATTGGTTTTGGCTCAGCCCTTATCCAAAAGAAAGATGTCAATGAAGGTCATTTTAGCTCAGTCTTTTGGTTAAACAATATAACTGGGGTCGCTATATCGATTACCTTGGTTCTGTTATCTCCTTTCATCGCAGCGTTTTTTAATCGACCAGAACTTGAACTGATAACCATGGTGTTATCCATAACTTTTATATTTAATGCGCTGGCATTGGTACCCAGATCATGGTTAAGCAAAAAATTGGCGTTTCGTGAACTTGCAACAATAGATCTTGTGAGCATGATAGTAAGTGGCGGTCTAGCGATAGTAATGGCGGTAGAAGGATATGGATTCTGGTCTCTTGTGGTACAGCAGGTAGTTGAAAGGGTGTTGGCAACATTTTTGCTGTGGATTGTGGTGGATTGGAGACCAAGAAAAGGACTTAATATTTTGGCAATTAGAGAATTATTTGGCTTTAGTGCGAGTGTTTTTTCTACCCGTTCACTCCAATTTATATCACTAAATATAGGCAATTTATTGTTAGGAAAATTCCTCAGCGCTCAAGCAGCTGGTTTGTTTGATAAGGCTCAATCTATGATGCTATCTCCATTGCAAAATTTCTCGCATGTAATTGGAAATGTTATGTTTCCATCTTTAAGCCTCATTCAGGCTGAAACAGATAGAGTGAAAAGTACGTACATACGACTTATCAACACGGTTTCCTTGTTTTCTTTTCCAATGAT
>CBDVCD010000040.1:0-17512 GCA_965372385.1 uncultured Gammaproteobacteria bacterium
TGATAGGTCGGAATTTTCAATCAGGTAGGCACCATGCTTGTGGAAGCCGCTGTGAGAGACCGCCAGGCCGATTTCATGCAGCCGTGTAGCCCAACTCAGCATGGCGGGATAGCGGGGGTCATTTAGACACCAGGCCTTGATGATCTGGTTGAGCATGGCCTGTGCCGTCGCTTCAACACGCAGGGCCTGTTCCTCGTCGATCTTGTACCGGTCGGAGAGGGATTTGATGGTGCGGTCCCTGATAGCCTCATGCCGGCTGCGACCGATGTTGTCGTAGATCAGGCCCTCTCGCAGGGCCTCTGACGAGACCTGCATCCGATCGATCCCAATACTCCTGAACACCGCCAGCAGCACCGCGACACCGCCGGGGAAAACCGGTTTGCGTTCCTCCGTTAGGCCTTTGAGCTGAAGTTTTTCCAGCGAGCCGGCCTCCACCAGGGCGTTTGCCAGCCTTTCCAGGGAGTTCAGCGTAATGCCGCTCTCGCTCCAGCCCGCCTGAATGACCACCTCGCGAATCGCCTTGATGGTCCCGGAACTGCCGACCGCACGGTTCCAGCCACCTTCGCGGAACTGGTTACGAACCGGACTGACCTCCACTTCGCAGGCCAGCTCGGCCTGTTTCATTGCCTTACCCGTGATCACGCCGGCATTAAAAAAGGCTTGGCTGATACTGACACAACCCATGTGCAGGCTTTCCCGCTGCTCAGGCGTGAATCCTTCACCGATGATCAGTTCGGTACTGCCTCCACCTATGTCCACTACCAGGCGGCGCTCGTCACCCGCCGCCAGACCATGGGCGACACCCAGGTAGACCAAGCGCGCCTCCTCCCGCCCGGCGATGACCTCGATAGGATGACCGAGGGCCTGCTGAGCCCGTTTTAGAAACTCATCCGATGAGCTGACCTGTCGCATGGTGTTGGTGCCGACCGCGCGGACATTTGCCGAAGGCAGGGCCCGTAACCGCTGCCCAAAACGCTCGAGACAGGCGAGGGCGCGTTCAGCGACTACGGGGTCCAGGTGTTTATCCGCTGTGAGACCCTCGCCAAGCCGTACCATCTCCCGAAGTTTGTCGATGACTTGCAAGTTGCCGTTGAGCACCCGAACCACGATCATGTGAAAGCTGTTGGAACCCAGATCGATGGAAGCGATGGCCTTCTCTAGGTCAGCGGATTCTTGTCTCTCGTCCGGCATGGTGCGGCAACTCCTTGCAGATGTAGCCGGCAATTCTAACAGGATTAATGCATTGCTTCGTGTCCGATCAAACGGGAAAATAGACAACCTTGATGGAGCATCAGAGTGAAGCGGATGAGATGATGAAATACTGCAGTCAATGTGGGGCGGAGATCGAAATAAGCGTGCCGAAGGGTGACAACCGGCCCCGCTATATCTGTCGAGAATGCGACAGTATCCACTACCAGAATCCCAAGATGGTGGTGGGTTGCATCCCGATCTGGGAAGACAGGATTCTGCTCTGCCGGCGTGCCATCGAACCCAGGTATGGCCTCTGGACCCTGCCGGCTGGATTCATGGAGAACGGCGAGACTACCCAGGAGGGCGCTGCCCGTGAGACTCTGGAAGAGGCCAATGCCAGGGTGCAGGTGGGCAAGCTCTATTCGTTGTTCAATCTACCGCACATCGACCAGGTCTATATGTTGTTCCACAGCCAACTGCTGGATCTCGATTTTGCGCCAGGTGAGGAGAGCCTGGAGGTGAATCTCTTCCGGGAAGAGGAGATACCCTGGGATGAGATCGCATTTCCGGTCATCAGGGAGACCCTGAAGCTCTTTTTTACGGATCAGAAAAACGGGGGTTTTCCCCTTCGAGGCGGTACCATCGTGCGGATTTCCGAGCATCCCCGGCGTTATCAAACAACACTCCTTTAGTGCTACAAGCCGGTACTGCCATGGCTCGGAACCAGACGAACATTGTTGGCAACCAGGCCGTTATCCTTGTCGCTACGCTCGATATAAAACTCCAGGATGGAATCCCGGTTCAGCATAATCTCGTCGGTGACCCCTTCCGCCAGCTCATTGGCATGGCAGAAGACACTGGCGTAGGGTGAGTCGGGCTCACGGGGGTCGGTGATCCAGAGATTGGGATCCATCCGTTTGATAAAACGCAGAAAGCCATACCCCTTCTCCGGGAACCATTTCGAACAGACGCCCCGTACGCAGGAACCCGGCATACCCCACACGTTTCTGGGTTCGTAAGAGATGGGCAGCAGGTCGGGTATCAGAAAGCCGGAGAAGTAGTCATCCACCTGGCGACGCAGCTCCTGGGAGACATTGCGAAATGCCAACTGTTCTACGCGACAGCCGCGATCCTGCAGCGCGGTCACCACCTGGAGAAAATCCCCATCACCGGTGACCAGCAGGACTAGATCAAGGCTTTCCGACTGGATCATGGCATCCACTGCCATATCCAGGTCGGCATTGGCCTTGGTGGTGACATTGCCCTCATCGTCGGTATAGCGGCGTACCTCCTTGACGATGATCTTCCAGCCCAAGTCACGCACCATCTGCTGGTAGGAATAGGCGCGCTTTGCGTACTCTGAATCCTCTCTGGCTCGCTCCTTGTCAAAGGCGATATAGGTGTTGAGCCTGAGCAGGCTGCCCCCATAACGGCCGGCAAACCGACGGAGAATGTCGTAACGAAGCTGATAGCCTCCATTGTAACGAATGTTTTCCGCGTCAACGAAAACACCGACTTTTATACTTTGATGCAATCTTTATCCTCTCATATCGTGAAAATGCGCGCTAAAAGTGCACATTGATCTCCCTCGCCCTCTGGGAGAGGGCTGGGGTGAGGGAAATGGACATGGCGATTTGTACTTTCATTTTCTGGAGCTACATGAATCGCTATGTCCGTTAGGCAAATCCATGACGGGCCTTGCTTTCATCCTCCTGCTTCTTGAACTGCAGGAAGCGGGGCAGGAACTTGTCCCATTCGATGATATGGGCGTCGAGCTCGGGACCGTCGATACAGGCGTGTTTGCGCACCAGCTTACCATCAAGCATCACCGGCACCATACAGGCACCGCACATGCCGGTGGCATCCACCATGATGGAGTTGAGACTGGCAACGGTCTTTACTCCATAAGGCTTGGTAAGATCGCTGACCGCCTTCATCATCATCGGCGGACCGATGGTCACCACCTCACCGATGGTACGTCCGCTGCCGGCCTGCATCTTCTCCAGCATTTCGCCCAATGGACCGGTGACGAAGCCGCTGACACCGAAACTGCCGTCATTGGTGGTGTAGATCACATCCAGGAGATCGGGATACTCAGTCTGCAACAGGCCGATACGCTCGTTCTCATCGGCCCAGAACATCAGCTCCTTGTTACGGAAACCGGAGATCAGGGTCACATGATTACCCATGCGCAGATGCTCGCGCATGATCGGATAGACCGGCGGCAGGCCGACCCCACCGGCGGTGAAGACCACCGTCTCGCCGTTCTCATAGCAGTGCAGCTGGCTGGGCAGACCCAGTGGTCCGGCAATGCCGGTAAAGACATCGCCCACTTCCATCTGGTTCATCTTCATCGAACTGCTGCCCAGGCCCTGAATCACCAGGTCGATAGTACCGGCCTCGGCATCCCAGTCCGCCAGGGTCAGAGGAATCAACTCGCCCTTTTCCCAGGCCAGCACACGCACGAACTGCCCTGCTTGGGCCGCCTTGGCCACTAATGGGGAGTCCACGACAAACTCGACTATGCCCTCCGCCAGATCGATCTTCTCCACAATCTTCTGTGGCGCCTGCCCCTGATGGGTATAGGCTTCGGCACTGGCCACCAGGGATTTGATCTCGCTCAGGGAGAAGGGATTTTCACCGGCAATCTCTTGTGCCGCCGCCTTGCCGTCACCCGCCGCCTTGATCGCGGTGGAGCCACCCCGGTTGGCGTCACCACCGGTATAGACTCCATCCACCGAGGTTTCGTGAGAATCTGTTGCCCTGATCTCGATGGTGCCCCATTTGCTGGTCTTGAGGTCGGGCTCCGCATCCTTGACGATGGGATTCGAGGCATTACCCAGGGCCATGATCACCAGATCGATCGGCATCTCCTCGGTCTCGCCGGTAGCCAGTGGTCGCCGACGGCCAGAGGCATCCGGCTCACCCAGTTCCATGATATCGAGGATCGCATGGGTGACGAAGTGAGTCTTATCGCTGCCGATGAACTCCTGGGGCGCCCTCAGCTCTTTCAGATCCATGCCCTCCTCCAGGGCGTGGTGCAGCTCTTCCACCCGCACCGGCATCTCATCCTGGGTGCGACGGTAGACGATGGTCACCTTGCCCCCCAGGCGTCGGGCGGTACGGGCCGCATCCATCGCGGTATTGCCGCCACCTATGACCATTATCCGTTTGCCCTTGACTTCCGGCAACGGGGTCTCGTAGCCCTCCTCATGGGCCTTCATCAGGTTGACCCGGGTGAGAAATTCGTTGGCCGAGAGGATGCCGAGCATGTGTTCACCCGGCACGTTCATGAAGCGGGGCAGACCAGCGCCGGTGCCGATGAAGATCTTCCAGAACCCGGCCCGCTTCAGGGCCTCCAGGGTGGTGGTCTTACCGACGATGAAGTTGGTGACGAACTTGCCGCCCATCTGCTTGATCTTCATCACCACATCGTCGATCAGTACATTAGGCAGACGGAACTCAGGGATACCGTAACGCAGTACGCCACCCAGCTCATGAAAGGCCTCAAACACCGTGACCGGGTAACCCTCTTTCGCCAGCAGATAGGCATTGATCATGCCGGCTGGGCCGGAACCCACCACTGCAATAGGTGGCTTGTCGGCCTTGGCCCAGGGATTGACGAAATCCTCTATCTCGTAATTCGCATCCTGATTGAGCACCTTTTCACTCTGTGGCAGATACCACTCCAGCTGGCCTATCTCGATGGGCCGTTCGTTATGGGTGCAGACCCCCTGACACTGGATCTCCTGGGGACAGACCCGGCCGGTCACGTTGGGCAGGGGATTGGCCTCTTTGATCAGCTGGAAGGCCTGCTCGAACTTGCCCTCTCCCATTAGATGGATCATCTCAGGGATGTGGATCTTGACCGGACAGCCGCCTTCGTTTTCACCGCCATCCATCTTCGGCAGGCCGATTTCGCAGGGCCTGTCGTCACACTGCTTGTCCCTTAGAACCTCCAGCCAGACCAGCATCTCCACCTCGCGAAAGCTGTAGCCCAGCCCCATGTAGCCGATGTAGCCCTGATTCACCAGATCGAAATCCTCGGCCCGTTCCTTGGGTGGGCGGATATAGGGCGGAATATTGTTCGCCCCCGGCCAACCCTCGGAGAGCCCCTTGAACATCGGATAACGGTCTGAGAGATACTTGTCGATAGCGCGAACGAATTTGCGCTTGAACTTGAGTGGGATGTTCCAGAGGAAT
Source organism: uncultured Gammaproteobacteria bacterium (assembly GCA_965372385.1). Taxonomy (GTDB): domain Bacteria; phylum Pseudomonadota; class Gammaproteobacteria; order Chromatiales; family Chromatiaceae; genus JASJBU01. The sequence continues at coordinate 5,395 of CBDVCD010000040.1, forward strand.
CTCAGCAGCATGGTGCTCATGTCGTCATTCCTGAGCAGCAGGCCCCACAGGGTATGGGTGAACTGCTCGCCCAGCTCATCCTGTTGAAACTCCCAGGCGATGGCGTTCGTGCCTTCGGTGATGAACACCTGCTGGAAGAACTGCGGGTCATTCACCAGACGCTTCTGCAGCAGTCCCACCTGTTTTTGGAACAGCTCCACCGCCTCGTGGTGTTCCAGCTCCTTGATCTCCTCCCTGGCATCCTCGATATGGTGCCGGCTGGATTCGATCTCCATATTCGCCTGGTAGTAGCGCTCCACGTCCTCCCTGTTATAGGCGCAGGAGGAGTTTGAGTTGATGCTACCAGTTGCCGCTTGCGACTGCTCGTCAATGTGTTGTGACATGCTGTTGCCTCTTGTAATCTGTTTGTGGGTAGGGGCCAGGTTTGTTACCCCCACCTACATTCCACTTTTTACAACAACCTCCCTGGGGGGAGGGGATTAAGTTGTCAATAAATTGTTACTTGTTGAGTAACATCACTCATCCCGGACGATGAAAGCCAATGATCTCCGCGTCGCAGTCATCGGCCACACGGGATGCCTGCTGTACCAATTCCGCGGTGATTTCGATCTTTTCGAACACACCCGGAATCACCCGGCTCACCTCCTTGGGTGATCCATCAACCATGATCTTGGTCTTCTCGAACAACTCACTCAGATCCTGGTAGCAGGTCTTGCAGTTGGTGCACTTGGGCATATCATCATCGGTGATCTCAACCAACGGACCACCTTCGGTGCCGGCAGGAATTGCTGCCTGAGTGGCTGTCTGGGCTGCGGTAACGGCTGAGAGAGGTACCGTCGGGGCAGTCGGAACACCGGATGCGGAGGCTAGTTCAGCCATACCTCTGGCGATGGAGTCGATGGAAGTCTCACGAGCGGTATTCGAATCCTGGTACTTCTGCTGCAACTCCTCCAACTCACGGCGATGGGTTTCATTCAGACGGTCGATATGCAGACCGCTGAGATACTCCAGCATGCGCCAGTTTCTGCGCCGCTCTTCGGTCAGATCGATGATCGCGCTGGAGACCGCCAGTTTGATCAGCTTCTTGTTGGCATCCGTCGACCAGACAAAGGGGATCTTGTCATGCCGGTCTGCCACTTTCAGTTCGATATACTCCGCCACCGGGACCGGCTCGCCTGCCCCATTCAGCCTGAGGAAATGTTTCTTGAAGCGACCTTCGTGCCGGGCGAAATCGGCCGGAGTAAAAGGCATCTCCTTGAGTTGGGCGTTGCCGTCATCATCCACATACTCAAGGGTGGTGGTAATCCAATCCTTGCCGATCTCCGGGTTTCCATCCAGAGAGAAACGCTCAGCCAGGGTGTCGCCTTTACGCGGGTCGTGCACGAAGACCGGGCTCATGCGGCTCTCCACCGCCAGGGTTGCATGACGGCTGCCGGCATCGTCGGCGATGCCGTGCTCTGACTGGCAAGTGGTATAGGTATCGAACACCGCCGGGGACTCGTTGTAGGTCAGGAAGTTCATGACGTTCTTCATGAAGTGACTCTGCAGGGCCGCATTGGTCTGAATCACCAGCACTTTCGGATGGAAAGCAGCGATCAGGCCCAGCTCTTTGCGGTCCTCCTGCTTACCGATATGCGCCACACCGAAGCGGGTCAGGTCCGAATCCTGCGCGGTGAAACTCGCCGTGGAGGTCTGGCCGCCGGTATTGGAGTAGGCGCCGGTATTCAGCACCACCACCTTGATTGGCGTATTGGTGACCAGCAGGCGCGAGAGGGCGCCGAAACCGATGTCGTAGGTCGCGCCGTCGCCACCCATGCTGATCACCGCGGGCAGCAGGGCGAGTTCCTCGGCGGAAAACTGGTCCCACTGAAAATACTTGAAGAACTTATCGTGGATCTCAGGATTGTAGTGATCTTCCAGATCGAGCTTGGCGCTACGCAGTGCGGTAAAATCTTCCACCGCACTGGCGCATAAACCTTCAAAGATACCCTTGGCTACCGGGGCGCTATCCTGGAACAGGCTGTTGACCCAGGGATCGTTGTAAGGGTTGTAGGGAAAGGTCGAGGCATAGACGCTGCTGCAGCCGGTTGCGTTGGCGAACGCAGCGCTTGCCGGACCGTTACCGGTGGGACCACCCTCGAATTGATAGAGGCGTTTTTCCAGCGTTACGATCGTTTTCCGCATGCGATCCAGACGTGCCGGATCGTTATCGTCGTGTTGCACCCGCTGCATTTTTTCACTCAAGCTGGCAATCAGACCCTCCAGCTCACTGATATGGCTCTTGCGCTTTCTCTCGTGGATCGCCTTGTTGGTGGCAGTCAATAAGCGAATCGCGGTCACTTCGCCGCAGCCCCGGCAGGCGCCGTGGCCACCGGTCATGGCGTAATAGTTTTCATGATCGAGGATCAGACGTTTGCTGTCACCACCTGGCTGGATTGCATTTTCGGTGAAACGGGCCGCGGTATTGGGCATCTTGCTGAGGAATTCAAAGTTCTCCTTCAGCTCTACCAGCACCTGACTGCTCTGACGCTGAGCACTGAGCGCGCCAGGACCGCAGACATCGACGCATTCGAGACAGCCGGTGCATTTCCAGGGATCGATGTTGGCGGAGTAGAGTCCACCGGTACCTGGCACATGCTTTTCCATCGCATCGAAAAAGGGCCGGGTCTTGACCACCGGAAACATCTCGAGGGTTTCGACCAGCTTTTCGAAGCCCTTCTTCAAGGTTGCATTTGCGGTTTCAATACCCGCCGTCGCTTCGGCAACGATCTCATGGAACTGCTTGGGATCCTTGCTCGGCAGTTTGCGGTAGGTGTCGCGGATGGTCTTGGTCAAAGGAAAGACATGGCTCTTCATCAGCTCCTTCTGCTGCAGGGTTATTTCCAGTTTGCCAATCGCGGTGAGCAGGAGGTCATGGATCTCGTGTACGGTATTCGGGATGGCCGCATCCGGGCAGACCACCGCACACTCCATACAGCCAGTACAGAGATGGGCCGTATATTTCGGCACATCGAGCCGGAACAGGCCTTTATCGCGCCAGGCTGCGCTCGCCACCGGTATGAACATCCCTGTACCGGGCATGACCGGCGCTTCGCCGAGGGTGCCATCGGTAAAACGGTCGGCGAAGGTCTCTTTGAAATACTCCGCATCGAACACCCCATTGGTCATGGCGTTGCCCGTCGCCTTGACCATTGAAGCCGATACCTCCACACCTGGACCCGTGTGCAACTGCACCAGCTGCTCCGCATCCTTGAATGCGGGATCGCTGTAGTCGACCTTGAGGGTAGCCTCCAGGCCTTCCCTGACCACTTTCATATTGCTTTCCACCACGGCTTCGCCTTTGGCGCCGAATTTCTTCGTCACCTGCTGGCGCACCTTCTCCAGGATTGACTCCTGAGTGGCGCCTGAGGCAATCCGGTCCACATGGCCGCAGATCGCTCCGATAAAGGCGATGCCCATCATGCGGATCTCCAGATCCGGCGCTGGGGCGTGCTTTTTGGCGACGCCGAAGGCATCGACGATGTAGAGATGGATGCGCTTTTCACGGATCGTCTTACGTGCATGGGCAGGCAGCTCCTGCCACACCTCAAGCGGGGTGTGGTGGTTCTGCATGATCAGGGTGCCTTCCTCACACAGGCCAAGCAGTGGATTGGCATGACTGAACGCCTTGTGGTCAGGGGAGATGACGATCTCCACATCCTCCAGCTCCGCGTTGGTGATCTTGATCGGTTCCGGGCTCAAGGTGATATAGAAGTTGGTCGGTGCACCACTCTTCTCGGAGCCATACTTGGGTGCTGATTTCGAGTGCAGACCCAACACCCCGGCGAGGATATCGGTGAGCAGCTTGCCGGTGGCGATGGTGCCGTAGCCACCCACTGAGTGGAAACGCAGACGGAAGGCATCCGGCGGCAGCAGATTGGGATTCTCCCCCGTCTCGAAGGCCATGAACTCGGTTTCCGGATAGGTCGCCTTGAGCCTCTTCTGCAGTTCCGCGATCTTGGGCGAGGGATCCTTGGTGAAGAACTGGGTGCCCAGATAGAAGAACGGCACGTTGAGCGTGCTCTCCATGTTCCTGTAGGCGGCGATCAGATGACGTGGCTGCAGATCGTGTGCCCCCAGGCCGAAGATACCGGTACTGATCTTCGGCAGACTGGTGATCGGAGGTATACCCTGATGACGGATCAGGTCACCATTTTCGCGCGCCTTGAACAGGGCCTGGGTGACCAAATTGGTCAGTGCGGTGACCTCTGAGCGCTCCAACACGGTAACCGCTTTTTTACCATTCAGCGTCTCCACCAACTCCCCTTCAGGGAAAGGCTGCAGCAGTTTGATGGAGACCACCCCCACCTTCTTGCCCTGACCACGCAGATAGCTGGCCACCGCTTCCGCATCGTCGGTCACCGAACCCAGACCGACGATGACATGCTCGGCATCCTCGGTCATGAAGGTCTGTACCGGTTTGTAGAACCGGCCGGTCAGTTCGCCGTATTCGTCCATTGCCTGCTTGACGAAACGTGGTACTTCATTCGCAAAATGGGTCTTGTGATCCACGGTACCGGCCTGAAAGTCCGGCTGATTCTGCACTCCGCCAGACAGCCCAGGGTTGTTCACATCGACCATCGCCGGAACCAGTTGCCGCGTGCCCTTTTCAAAGGCGTTCAACCATTGCCTGCGCCACTGCCCCTGCAACTCTTCCGGAACCCAGCCCAGGGTCTCAGAGATCAGCTTGCCATTATTGTCTGGTTCGATATCGTCAGCATGGCTATCGAGGAATGCACCAAGCGCTTCCAGGTCGCTGGGTTGAATATCGCCCTGGCGCTGCCGCAGGTACTGTTTCAGCTGATAGACGCGTCCCTTGGCGCCGTACATCATCTCCTGGGCAACGGTCGGCGCCTTGATTCGACCCGCCGGATCGCCGAGGAACTCCTTCAACAGTTCCGGCTCAGGCATCAGGGCCTCGCTCTGCATATGGCTGGTGGCAAAACCATCCATCGCATTGGTCACCGGGATCATCGACAGGGAGCTCACCCGATAAGAGATGGCCGCCAGATCAGCCGCCTCCTGCGGGTTACTACCGAAAAGAATGGTGTAACCGGAAGGCAGCAATGCATAGACGTCATCGTGCCCGGCCATCACATTGAGTGAATGTTTCGAGACAACGCGAGCCGCCACCTGCAGCACGAAACCACCGACCTTCTTACCGACGGTCACATAGTGAGATTCCAGTCCATAAAGTATGCCCTGGCTGGAGGATGCGTTGGAGATGAAACGGCCACCGGTCAGCGCCGCGCCCATCGCACCACTCTGGGCCGAGTGTTCACCCTCAGGCTCGAAGAAGAAAGGATGCTTGCCCCAGACATTGCAACCGCCCTTGGCGCGGAAGGCCTCGAACAGTTCGGAGATCTCGGTGGATGGGGTGATCGGATAGCCAATCACACCGCCACAGACCTCCCCCATCACATTGGCAACGGCGCCATTACCGTGAATGACGGTCTCTATCCCGGGATATTTATAGTCTCTCATAGGGTTGCGGCTAGCAGGTGCATCATTTGTACTCTGCGCACCCGACGAAGATTCAGCCTGTTCATTTCCCAAATCCTTGACTTGAGACTGTTGCATTATTTTTCTCCCTTGCCGAGCTCAAATAACCCGACGGTAATTAATTGATGTAAGAGACAGTTAATAAAAATTTGTAACAAAGGTCCGGGTAAAGCAGGAGGCCCTCTATGCCAAGGGGATATGCTTGGGCCAATATCTGTTGTTTTGTTTGTAATCAAAGCGACCAAAGGTAGAGAGGAAAACCCGGAACTGTCGCTGAACCGCTTGCCTGCGAATTTCTTTCTTTGTCTTTTGTAACCCAGCTTGTGGTAGGCGAACAGATACCACTCTGCAGGTTACTTGTAAACAGCCCGCAGCTGTCCCAGCTCTCGATCCAGTCGTGGTGTGTTTCAGTCAGAGGCTGCTGATATGGGTTGCTGATCGTGCGAATGGAAGTTTGGGCCTTCATCCAATAGTTGTTACCAAATTATCTGGTGCAAATATGGCGTTTGTCTTCAAACACCTATCCAGAAGGGCATTTTACGCCTCTTTCCTTTACGGTTATATGACAATAGCTGCATTTGAGTAATCCATTGATTGCTATTAGGCAGGAAGAAAATAGGGTAATTAGCCGTTAGATACGGCGGTTCCCAGCAGACTAAAAAGGCCAAAGACTCCAACTGCTCTCCAACTCATCCTTGCAGCGGCCGATTTGCGCCCGGTAGCGTTTGGCATTGTTATCGACCTTGCTCGCCACCTTGAGTAACCAGGGTTTTTTCTTGAAGCTGTTGCGCTTGAAACCGCCATGACCTTCGTGATAAGCGAGGTATTGGTTATAGGCATCCCATTTGGAGATCTTCAGCATCCGGTAACTCATACTGCAGTACCAACCGATGAAATCCACCGCATCCTCATAGTCGTCCCGATCGGCCCAGCTGTTGCCCGTCTTCTCCTGGTACCAGTCCCAGGTGGTGTCTTTAACCTGGGCGTAGCCATAGGCGGAGGATTTACGAAACCAGGGGATGAACCAGAACAGTGTGTCCCGGGGTGGCTTGGCATCATGTTTGAAACGGGATTCCTGATGGATGATCGCCAACTGGACATGCATCGGTACACCCCACTTTTCAAAGGCATCTTTCGAGGCCTCGTACCAGTCATCCTTCTCGGTAAAGATGGAGCAGGCATTTTTGGTATCCCTTGGCGGTGAGCTGGAGCAGCCGCCGAGCAAGAGCAGGAAAAGGCTTGAGAAAGCCAATGCAATTTTATGATATTTATGAATATTAACCTGACGCATGGGCGCTATTATAGTCAAATGGTTGCAACTTGCCATGGAGAGTTTTCGGGGATCGCAATGAGTTGGTCGGATATTCGTCTAATTAGACTAAATATCCTGCTTGAAATCAGTATAATACCGCCGGTTTATTAAAATCCTCTGGTATTCTCATAAAGACAGTTAGGAGTAATCGATGAAATTGATTCTGTTGGGCGCCCCGGGCGCGGGTAAAGGTACGGTGGCGAAAGAGCTGACCAAGCTGGATGGTTCTGTCCAGATCTCCACCGGTGACATCCTGCGCGGTGCGGTTCAGGCCGGTACCGAATTGGGCAAAAAGGCCAAGGCTTTCATGAATGCTGGCGATCTGGTGCCTGACGATCTGATCATGGGCATCATGGAAGAGCGTCTGCAGGAGGATGACTGTGCCAACGGTTTTCTGCTCGACGGATTTCCCCGCACCATCCCTCAGGCGGAGGCCCTGAAAGAGTTACTCGCGAAGGTGAACATCGAACTGGACTTCGCGGTCGAGATCGATGTAGCTCGTGACGTTATCCTGGATCGTCTGACCACCCGCCGCACCTGCGAGGATTGTGGTGCGATCTACAACGTCAAGAGCATGCCCAGCAAAGTGGAGGGTGTCTGCGACAAATGTGGCGGTAAGACGGTACAGCGCGATGACGAGACCGAAGAGGCAATCTCAAATCGACTCGACGTCTACAACGAAAAGACCGCACCGCTGGTGGGTTTCTATAAGAATGAAGATATGCTGCTGACCGTCAGCGCCACCTCCAGTGAAGTGGTGGTGAGTGCCATCCAGGAGCGCCTGGGTAACTGATTGACTTGAACTTACTTTTCTGGACGGAAACTATTTAATACGGAAAGCCTGCTCTTGAGCAGGCTTTTTCCATTCTATATATGGCAATTCCATGAATGACAGAGATAGCTCGATAAGAGAACCCAACAGCAACTGGCTGCAGCGCTGGCAGGAGCAGAATATCGGCTGGCACCACGAGGAGTATAACCCCCATCTGCTGAACCACTGGTCGGCACTCGGTGTGCCGGAAGGGTCTCTGGTGCTTGCCCCTCTGTGTGGCAAGAGTCGAGATATGGTCTGGCTGGCGGAACGGGGCTATCGGGTGCGTGGCATCGAATTGAGCCCCCTGGCGGTGGAGACCTTCTTTATCGAACAGGGGCTGCAACCGGTGCGTGAAAGGGTGGGGGATTTCGAGCGCTGGAGCGCGGGCTCCTTTGAGATCCTCCGTGGCGATATCTTCGATCTGGCACAGTTGGATAACAGCCAGGTGGATGCAGTCTATGACCGGGCCTCCCTGGTAGCACTGAATCCGCTACAGCGCAGACACTATGCCCAATTACTCAAGCAGCTGTTGCCGGAGAGTTGCCCGATCCTGCTGGTGGCCATGGACTATTCGCAACATGAGATGTCCGGCCCCCCGTATAGTGTCGATGAGATGGAGGTGCAGGGGCTGTATGGCTCAAAATACACCGTGACCCAGCTGCATTCCCTGGATCTGCTGCAGGAATCGGAACGTTACCAGGAACGGGGGTTGAGCCGCATGTTCGAGCAGATTTATCGTCTGCAGCCACAGGTTGATCAGTAGCGGGTTTTCTCCGGGTCTTCATCCCATTGCTGAAAGAGTTTCAGCGCCTTGTCTCGCATCAGCTGACGAACAGGGATGTTTCCACTGATGAAAGGTAATTGTATAGCCTGTTTGATCTGCCCGTCATCGAAGCCAATGGCGGCGGCATCGTTGGCATCCGCGGCATACACGATGGCATCGATCCTCGCCCAATAGGCGGCACTCAGGCACATGGGGCAGGGCTCGCAGCTGGTATAGAGGGTGGCTTCGTTCAGGTGAAAATGGCCAAGCCGGCTGCAGGCATCCCGGATGGCGAGCATCTCCGCATGGGCGGTGGGATCATTTTTCACTACCACCTGGTTCCATCCACGCCCGACAATCTCATCGCCAATCACCACGACGGCGCCAAACGGGCCCCCGTGTCTCTGCCTGATTCCCGCACTGGCCAGATTCAGGGCCTCTCGCATGAAATGGTCAGCCTTTGCGCTCATCCAACTTCATTCCCAGCGAAAGCTCTTCGCCCCCAGGTAGATAAATACCACACTGAAGACCGACAGCAGCACGAGCTGGGATGCCACTTGCGCCAGCCCGGCCCCTTCGATCATTACCGCCCTCGCGGCGCTCACCATGTGGGTCAGGGGCAGCGCCAGGGCCAGTTGCTGGACCAGGGGATGGGAGCCCTCCAGGGAGAACCAGACCCCGGAGAGCAGCATCATCGGCCAGCTGATCAGATTGAGTACCCCGTTGGCCGCCTCTTCGCTGCTTATGCGCGCCGCAATGAGTAGACCCACGCTGATCAGGCTCATCGCGCCCAGGATGAGGATCAGCAGCAACAGCCAGTAGGAGCCGAGCATCTGGAAGTTTACCAGCAGGTTGGTGCCGATATAGACGATGGTGGTCACACTCACAATCATCAACAGACGCGAGACGACCTGGGCGGAGAGAAACTCGAAGGCGCTCAGCGGGGTGGCCCGCAGGCGTTTGAGCACCCCGTTTTTGCGATAACGAACGATCACATAACCGACTCCGAAGAGGGCACTGAACATGATGTTCATGCCCAATACCCCCGGGATTACCCAGTCGACATAGCGGATCTCCCGTCCACTGAGGGACTGTTTGTTCAGGGGATAGTCTTGCAGTAGCTGTTCGAGAATATAGCCATTGGCCGAGGTGCTGTTGACCCAGAAGCGCTCTCGATCCAGGTCGAGCAGCAGGTCGATCTGATGCCGGTCGACCTTGGTGATTTCAGGCTCCAACCGGTCTACCTGGATGAACTGGATATGCCGGGTGGCGAGAAACCCTGCATACGTCGGCTTGTTTTCAGGGTCGCCAAGGACCGACACCTTGAAGAGATGCTGGTCACCGGCGGCAAAGGCGAAGGCGAAACCGAAGACGATCAATACCGGCATGATGAAGTTCCAGCCCAGGGCGGTACGATCCCTGAGAAACTCCAGATTGCGGGCATTCAAGGCGGCGAGAAAACGGCGTGGTGACATATCAGGGACGCAGCTGGTGTCCGGTCAATTCAAGGAAGAGGTCCTCCAGGGTGGGGGAGCGCACCTCCAGCCGGTTCAGCGAGATACCCTGATCGAGCAGATGGCGGATGCTGGTAGTGAGATCCCTGGAGAGAATCTCGACCCGATCGGTCTGCTTGAGCAGGGAAGACGCCGGGTCAGGAATGAAGTCTTCGGGCAGGTTCTCATTCGGCAGGGTGATCAGCGAGTTGTCGAAATGTTCGGCGAGCAGGGTCTGGGGCGCACCCTGTTCGATGATCCGTCCATGGTCCATGATGATGATCTCGTCGCAGAGTTCGTGGGCCTCCTCCATGTAGTGGGTGGTGAGTACCAGGGTCTTGTTCTCCGCCTTGATCTTGCGCACCTGTTCCCACAGATTGCGCCGGGATTGGGGGTCGAGACCGGTGGTGGGTTCATCGAGAAAGATCACCTCCGGGTTGTTGATCAGGGCGATGGCCAGTAACAGGCGTTGTTTCTGGCCACCGGAGAGCTTGCGGGTGTCCCGCTCGAGAAACTCCTCAAGCGAGCAGATCGCTATCAGCTCCTCCAGGGGTCTGGTTTCATCATAAAACTGCTGAAACATCGTCAGCACCTCCCGCACCTTGATGAACTCCTGCAGTGCGGTATGCTGAAACATGATGCCCGCCTCTTGGCGGAAGCGGACCCCAAGGGGGGCACCTTTGTAACGGATGGAACCGGAGGTGGGGGTTTTTATGCCTTCGAGCATCTCCACGGTGGTGGTCTTACCTGCGCCATTGGGACCCAGCAGACCAAAACAGATTCCACGCGAGATGGAGAAGCTGATCCTGTCGACCGCTTTTACACCGGCATAGTGCTTACTGAGGTCCCTGACCTCAATCATGGTCGGTCACTTGTTCGTCAGGTGATAAGGATATGTTCGATTTCGGCCACATCTTCAGCGACACCTTCGATATCAATCACGTGAACCTCAGGCTCCAGGCCCACCTTGGCGATGGCGGGGATGCTGCTCCAGTCTTCATCATTGACCGGATGCTCTTGCTCCCTCAGGGTTTCCAGCCGGCCCACAATCACCACATCGACATAGTCTGCCGGACCTTCGCTCTGGTAAGCCAGATTCAAAAAGTTGGCCGGTACCTTGATCAATGAATCCGGGAAGTCCCACTCCCGCAGTATACGCTGTCCGATGCTGGGGCTGAGGAGCGTGAGGACACGATCCAGTTCATTGGGGTCATCCAGCAGTTCAGGGTATTGATCCGCCATCATCAGAATGGGCAGGGCGCCGATATTGTGGATCAGGCCGGCCAGCAGCGCCTGCTCCTTGTCCAGATGTTTCAGGTTCTGCGCCAGCACCCGGCTGATGGCCGCAACCTGGACGCTCTCTTCCCAGATCTGACGAAAGCGTTTGTCCAGCAGGTCGTTGGTGGCCTGAAAGATCTGCTGCATGATCAGACTCACCACCAGGCTGCGCACCAGCCGGATTCCCAGCCGGGCAACCGCGATCTGCAGGTTGTCGATGGGGTCGCGGCCACGGTAGAGCGGGCTGTTGGCCACCTGCAGCAGACGGGCCGAAAGCGCGGCATCGGTGGCCACGATGTTGGCTATCTGGTTGGCGGAAGAGTCTTCACGCTCCACCGCATCGCGCACCCGTAGCGCCACTTCCGGCAGGGTGGGCAGGGTCAAGCGGCGTTCATAGATGGCCTGGTACAGCTCCTCGAGAAAGGCGTTTTCATCAATCATCTGTCGATATTCCCAGTTTCAGAATTGTCCATATAAACATGGGCCATGTTAGCGACAGGTTCAGTTTGTTTCTGAAGAAAATCCGTAGGGGAGGTCACGGATCTCAAGCTTCGGGCCATTCTGCCCCAGGTGCACGATTCCCTCGTCCGCGCTGCTGATCTCGATGACGGCCAGCAGGTCATGGCCAGCATCCGCTGCCTGGGCATCCACCACCTTGCCCGCACCCTGGCCAGAGGTGCTCCCCTCCGCGAACAGTTCATCACCGGGCTTTGGTGGCGTGTCGCTCTCCACATGGGCGAAATACATGCGACGCTTGAGCTTGCCGAGATACTGCATGCGAGCCACCACCTCCTGACCGGTGTAGCAGCCCTTGGTGAAACTGACTCCATCGATCAGTTGCATGTTGACCATCTGGGGAACGAACGCCTCGGTGGTTTCCGGGAAGACCGTGGGGATACCGGCGCGAATCTCCTGCA
>CBDVCD010000041.1:0-17280 GCA_965372385.1 uncultured Gammaproteobacteria bacterium
AGGTCCAGAGAAAGATCCTTGTCAGATGCTTCTTGACCACATGCTCCCACAGGTGTTGCTCAAGAAAGTGATCCGGTACGCTCAGCACCACAAACAGGGCGAAGCCGGCGCCCAGGGTGAAGGTGATCTTCTTCCAGTCCCAGCCCCCCAGGCCTAAAAGGCCGGTGGCGAGCAGAAACAGGAAGCCGCCAAACATGGCGATCAAGACTGCCCTGGCAAAGGTCATCTGTCTGAGCTGGGTGGGAATGCCGCTTGGTGAAAGACAGTGGCACGCCTCCTCCTCGTGCAGTTCCAGTTCATGATCCTCCCGCTCTAGAAAACGCGCCTGGTTTTTAAACAGGACATCCGAGAGCCAACCGGCTGCCAATGCGACAACAAACAGGACAAGCGAGATCCAGAATGCCTGCAGGGGGAACATGGAGAACATGACGAAGGCCTCGTCTCCACTGGTGGCGATCATTGCCGCCACCAGGGCGCCGAAGCTTAGGTTGCGATGAGAATAGAGTGATACAGCGGTAAAGGCCCCGAGGCAACCGGGTACTACCCCGAGAAACGCACCCAGCAGATACTGACCAAATTGACTTTCCCTTAGTGCCAGCTGCCATGAGCCCCGGGTCTGCACGTTGATGTATTCGATCAACAACATCATGATCAGCACGAAACTGGTGATCATCAGGGCGTGCTTCAGGACACCGAGAATCATGGTACTTCCTTCACTAAAGCGTGTTGGAGATCAAACTCTAATCATTGAGATCCACATCGCTGATTTTTCACTGGTCTGTTTTCACAAAGAACATTTACTCCATATCCGGCGAATACTTGCTGTTTCGAGCCAGGCTGTTGAGTCTTGCACGTTTTAACAGCGCCTGCTGGGCTGCCTCTCGGTTCTCTGTCTTGCCCTGCCAGGCGTGTAACGCCGGCTGCTGCAAGGCGCGGCCATAGGAGATGCTCAGCTGCCAGGGCGCATTACCGCGCAGTTGATTGATGGCGTTGAGGTTTTCGGTGGCCTCTTCAGGACCCTGGCCGCCGGAGAGAAAGTTGATGCTGGGCACCGCTGCGGGAACGGTGCGTTTCAGCACCTTCAGGGTTGCTTCCGCTATCTCTTGGGGGTCAGCGCGACGGCACTCCTTGCCAGGCAGCACCATACTGGGTTTGAGGATCATCAGTTCAAACTGAACGCCATGCAGATGCAACGCATGAAATACGGAGTGCTGAACCGCTTCGATCACTTCGGCGCAACGGTCGATCTCGTGATCGCCATCCATCAGCACCTCGGGTTCCACAATGGGTACCACCCCGAGTTCCTGACAGACCGCAGCATAACGAGCCAGCATTTCGGCATTGGCATGGAGGCCCAGGGTTGTCGGATTGCTGGCTGTGATGGGATAAACCTCCCGCCATTTGGCGAAGCGCGCCCCCTGTTCCTTATAAATCGCCAGCCTGTCTCCCAGGCCATCGAGCCCCCGGGTGATCTGGTCGCCCGGGGCACCGGACAGAGGGCCTTTGCCCTTGTCGACCTTGATACCGGGAACGATTCGTTGTGCCCAGGCCACCTCAGGTAAGAGCATGCCACTGTCATTCTTCTGGGTCAGGGTCTCCTCAAACAGGATTACACCGCTGATGTAGTCCCCCAACCCCTGGGAGTCCAGCAGCAAAGAACGATAGAAGCGCCGGTTGTCCTCGGTGGATGCCACACCAATCGCATCAAAGCGTTTTTTTATAGTGGGCGCACTCTCATCCACGGCGAGAATGCCACGATGATCGTCCACCATGTCGCTGATGGTCTGCTGTAGTTCCTGTTGGATACTCATCTTTTTACTCTCCGTTAGATTGGATAATCACCTCAACTGAAGGTCTGGCTCAGGGTAGCAGATGGGCAGATTCGGTTCATCGCCAAGCGCTATTTCTTGCACAACGATAAAAAGATCAGCCTGATCCACGCAGTTCAGACACCTCATCCAGAAGCAGCATAACCAGCGCCAGTCCAGAGAGATTGAGTTCAAAATCCCGCATGAGTCGTTGTGCACGCCGCAGACGGGCGAGATCTCCAGCCTGAAAGCGCCAGTTGATTGCACGTAGACCTTGCGGTTCAAGTACCTCGTATTCCACAAGTTCAATCACGAATTCAGGCTCAATTGCTGCGCTGTGACACAGTTGTTGCAGTGTCAGGCAGTAATCCTGCAGTAACTCTCCGGAGAGTGCAGGGGTTTGTTCATGGTCTGTCATGCCTCAACTCCCAGGTGTTGACGCGGATTGAATCCAGCGACACGTTTCAGGGTTTCGTAGGCCTCACGGGCTTCGGCTGTAGCCGCGGGGGGTACGACAATCTGCAGATTGACATAGAAATCCCCGGGCACTTTGGCTGGGATGCCTTTGCCCTTGAGCCGCATCTGCCTGCCATGGATCGAACCGGGAGGGATCTTCATCTTCATTCTGCCAAGGGGGGTGGGTACTATGATCTGCTCTCCCAGTGCGGCCTCCCAGGGTGCGACCGGTAGATCCAGATAGACATCCTTGCCCTTGACCTTGTAAATGGAATGGAGATTGAAACCGATTTCAAGATAGAGATCGCCGGCCTGTCCCGGGTTCATGCCTGCCTCTCCCTGGCCCTTCAGCCGGATATGCTGTCCGGCGTAGACCCCTTTAGGGATGTTGACGTTCAAGTGGCGTTCATGGAATGCCACATGCCCAGAGGGGTCCAGTTGAGGGTGGCGCAGGGATAGGATGCGAGTCGCGCCTTGGTAGGCGTCTTCAAGGTTGATGAGGATTTTGGCATGGCTGTCCTGGCCGTGGGGTTGAAATCCCGCCGTCGGTCCCCCAGTACTTGCCCGACCCCGGGCGCCAAACAGGCTTTCGAAAAAGTCGCTGAATGCAGCGGCATCCGCACCAGAGAAGCCGCCGTGGTACTCATAACCGGCATTCCAGTCGGGAGGCGGCCGGAACGGCTCACCGGTCTTCCATTGGCTTCCCAACTGGTCATACGCCGCGCGTTTCTCCGGGTCTTTCAGTACCACGTAGGCCTCGCCCACCTCTTTGAAACGCGCCTCGGCATCGGGTTCCTTGCTTACATCGGGATGGTACTTTCTCGCCAGGCGTCGATAGGCCTTCTTGATATCGCTTTGGCTGGTGTCCCGTCCCACACCCAAGGTTTTGTAATAGTCTTTGTATTGCATACCCCTACGTCCGGTTTCTCAGGAAAGGAAGATGATAAATGAATGATCCACAAACGATCTGTCACTTCATTGACTTGCTGTGAGCTGTCTTATGATTGGCTGTCTCTAAGATACTCCCAGATAACGTTTTCGAACAGTTTGGAATAAAGGTGTTGCTTAGTTGGCGTTCGTGCAATAACCATCGGCACGATGGGAGACGCTCAAGGCCTGGCGCAGGAAATAAGGGTAACAGTCGGGATAGGTTTTCATACAGAAAGCTTATTTGTTACCAAACGAGTGTCTTGTACCAGCCTTGGACTCGTGAAAGGTGTCAGGGAAACGGTTTTTAAAGTAGCAGACAGCATCCAAGCCGGTACAATGGTTCGGCGCAAGGTATCGAATGGCCATGCGTTGCAGATTATCGCCGGTGAAGGCCAGACGTTTAGTCGTGGCGCGCAGCAGATGCATCCCACCCATGACCGCATAGATGGTTTTTTCTCCACTTATCCGCTGAATATATTCCAGTGTGTTGACGACACCAGAGTGCCCACAACCCAGCAAAACAATCAGGCCTTTGGATGTTTCGATAAACAGAGCCTGATCATCGGTTAGGGCATCCTTCTGGATGCACTCAGAGTCCTGATAGAAAGGACCGCCTGTATCCTCAATATTGTGGTTGCGTGGGATCTCACCTGTGGCATGGATGCCGGGGATGATTTCTGTAGGGCCTTTGGTATAGGTGTACCCTCTTGCAAGGGATTTGAGTTTTACCTCATCGGTAATGGGTGCGCCGATCTCCCTGCCGTTGCGGTTGAACTTGGCGGTCAGTGCCTGGGGATGGAGATAGAGTTCAGCCGGCCCTGTCATCTCAAGCGCATCGACAAGGCCACCCGCATGGTCATAGTGTCCATGACTAAGGATGATGGCATCTACCGATTCCATCCGGATGTCCAACTGTTCAGCGTTATGCGCCAGTGCAAGACCCTGTCCCGTATCGAACAAAAGACAGTGTCCATCAGCCTCAATAAAAAAAGCGACCCCATGCTCAGCCAACAGACCGGGGCTGCCCACTGTATTTTCGACCAGCTGAGTGACCGTCAGGTTATTGATCATGTCCTTGATTTCAATCTTTCAAAACAGTGATCACTGAATAAATGGACATACCGATATTCCAGGCTCAAGTCTCTACTTCGTGCGCTGGCTTCGGCAGCCCCGCCAGTTTACAGAGTATGCGCACCGGGCCGTGGGGGAAGAGTTCATACAGGAAGTTTTTGTATGCTTCCTGGTCGTGAAAACGTTCGCCCTGATGCTTGCCCAGTGTCAGCACCAGCTTGTGCATGCTGGGATGGACCTTGTTCTCCTGGTAGTAGTCCCGGAAATAATCGATAAGCCCACGTGCGGTCTCACTGACCGGTTTGTGCTCATCGGCCTCATGCTGTTTTATCAGCGCCTCACAGACCCCATCATTCCAGTCATCCAGGTTGAGCAGATAACCCTCTTCATCGGTCTGAATAATCTTGCCTTTGACTTCGATGCTCATTGTCTCACTCCTTCGTGGGCTTGAGCCACGGATTGCCTTTATGGATACCCTATTGAGAATTACTCCTATTTGCATTGATAATTGTCATAGTAAATAACTAGGGTATTTTTGAGGTGGGAATTTAATGGACTGCAAAGAGTTTTCTGAAGTGTGAACAACGTGGCTAGGAAATCTGGGTCAAAGCGGTCAATGCGGCAGGTTATAGGTGGACTCTGACAGACCCCGCGAAACGGTTTAGAGAAATTTGGGGTGGGAGTGATCGCTGGGTATCGCTATTGAGCAACTTGCTTATCAATCGGCATCTCAAATTCGACTATGGGACCTTTGTATTCAAAGCAGATTTTATGTCCAACGGCGTGTAAGAGGCCCTTCATTGGCTTGTTATCCGATAACATGCTGCCATGAAAACGCTGAATTCCCCGTTCTCTGGCAGCTGCCATCAATCTCGTGAACAGGAGCCGTCCCAAGCCCTTGTTTTGATAGGCATCAAGTACGGCTAAAGCAGGTTCAGCAACCTTGTGGTCTTGGCCAAACCGAACATAACGGGCTACTCCGATTCCTTCGTTTGGTTGGACCAGAGCACCGAGAGCAAAATGATCCACACCGTCGATCTCAGTCAGATAGTGAAGATCGGCACCGCTGAGAGCGTTTTTCGCGCCTAGGAAACGGTGATAACGCGATTCGGGTGAAAAATTGTCCATGCCATGCGCCAATAGCAGTTTGTCTGCCGGCATTACCAGACGCAGGGTGACTTGTGTACCGTCTTTCAACAAGACCTTTTCTCGATAGGTACGGTTGAATCGGCATTTGTTTGCTTGCTGCGGTTTCAAATACGATCCTTGGAACAAAATCTGATAACAGGGTTGCTACCCAGAAAGCATAAAGGAAATTAAGAAAATATCGCGCATTTGTTTGGCTCTCAGTAACGTTGTAAGGATAATGGTACCTTTGATCCGTTTTGAAGAGGTACCGGAAACGGTGCGGAAATTTAGACGTGAGTACTGGACTGCCACCGGTGTAGACCCAAGTTCGATCTGAGATCGAGATATAAACGTTACTGTTCGAGCCCCAGGGGGCGGCGTACGGAAGAAAGAGCTATTTAACCGAGGCATATATCAATCAGGACTATCGAGGATTCCGATATGAAATCAGACATACTCTTAGGCGACCTGCAAGTCAAAGATATCCATCACCTGCTGGTGGAGAATCCCGCATCCCTTCCCGCGGAGGCGTCCCTGCGGGATGTGTTGGCGAAAATGATCGAAGACTTGCGCACTCGGCAAGTCTATGTTGTAGATGATGAAAACCGCCTGCTTGGCGTAGTGCGTATGAACTCGGTGGTGGAGTATCTGTTTCCGTATAACGCCATTATCGAACATAGCAAGAGCCTATATGACGCCTATCTTCCAAAGGTAAGTGCGCAAACCGCGGTGGATCTCATGATTTCACCGCCGCTTCGGGTTACTGAAGAGACAACCCTGGGGGAGATGGCGAGGCTCATGATCAAGGAAGGTATCAACGAGTTACCGGTAGTGGATGGACAGGAACGCCTGATCGGACAGGTCAACACGTATGAAACGATCAAGGCTTATCTTGGCATTGAGCAGCGCAGTTCGGTCGAATGAATCCACTTTTCCCGGTCAAAGCTACGTGAAAGAGCAATTTGTCATAAATAGTCCAAGGGTATTGTTGGGAAGAAAATCATGTTAAGTCCTGAAGATTTCAAAACACAAAGGAACTTTCTGCTTGGTGCGTTGTTGATTGGGTTGGTCTTTATCGTCATTGATTTTACTACTGGTTTTTTTCCGCCTGCATCTTTCGAATGAGGAATCTCTGGCGATAGAACATGGTGCGGATTCAGATCTTTTCAAACAAATGGTCGATGAACTGATCAGTGATTTGCATAGTCATATCACCTGGTTAAGAAAAATTGCCGCAGTGGAGTTGGGTCACCTTGGCGCTGATGCCGAGAAAGCAATCCCAGATCTGGAACATCTCCTCAACGATGAACAGAAAGATATACGTACAGAGGCTGCTTTCGCCTTAGCCAAGATTGGCAGTCACTCACCCAATACTGTTAATGCCCTGATAGAACTCTTGCAACAGCCTAATGACCACGAGAAATATTTAGCTGTGAAAGCACTCGGGCTCATTGGTCCGGATGCAAAAAAAGCCATACCTTTGCTACAAAAGGAATTACACAGTGGACACACTAAAGTCAAAGCGGTTGCAAGGGAGGCTCTGGCAAAGATAAATAAGAGATGAAGATACTACTCCAGACATATAGTGAATCACCATGATATTCAGCTTATCGTTGATGTGATGGTATTAGGGATATTAGTGTCTATCGTCATCACCCATCTTCGACTTTCCAATATTTTTGCATTGACAAATATCATAGTGTTTTAGTCGGAAAAGGCTGAGGATTTAGATAAGTAAAGGAAGAGATACTGACATGTTGATCTTTGGGCCTGTACCTTCACGCCGTCTAGGCCGCAGTCTGGGCATCAACAATATTCCACCCAAGGCCTGTTCCTATTCCTGCGTCTATTGCCAGGTAGGCCCAACCGGTATCACTGAGATTGCCCCGCGTGACTTCTACCCTCCGGGCCTGATCTGTGGGGAAGTGAAGAAACATCTCGCGAAGGTTCAGGCAAGAGGTGAGCAGGTCGACTATCTGACCTTTGTCCCGGATGGTGAACCCACACTGGACTTGCGGTTAAGTGAGACTATCCATTGCCTGCGACCACTGGGCATCCCCATCGCCATCATCTCCAACACCTCTCTGATCTTTCGTGAAGCGGTTCGCGATAACTTGGCAATGGCGGATTGGGTATCCCTCAAGGTGGATGCCATTGATGAAACCCTGTGGCGCCGGGTCAACCGGCCCCACGCATCCCTGGATCATCAGGCCATACTGGACGGGATGTTGACCTTTGCCGGCGGGTTCAATGGCACACTGGTGACTGAATCCATGCTGGTAAAGGGCCTGAATGACACTGATCAGGCAGCAAAGGACCTGGCCGGGTTCCTTGCTAAACTCGATCCCGCTATCGCCTACCTCTCCGTTCCTACCCGGCCGCCTTCAGAAAAGTGCGTTCATGCCCCGGACGAAACGACCCTGAACCGTATCTTCCAGATCGTCAATCAGCAAGTAGACCGCCTGGAACTGATGACGGGCTATGAAGGCAATGCCTTTGCATCCACCGGCAATGTGGCGGAGGATCTGTTGTCGATCACCTCCGTACACCCAATGCGGGATGAAGCTGTAAAGGAGTTGTTGGCTAAGACTGCATCAGAATGGTCTCTGGTGGAAAAATTGATTGAGGAAGGTCGTCTCATACAGACAGAGTACGCTGGGCGGGAATTTTATGTCCGCCGCCTGCAACCTATTTCGGGGAATGGGTAGTAGGAGGAACTAATGGTTTTCAGGAGTTGGATGGTTGAATGTCAATCCTCTTCAGAATCTACAGGGTATGCGGTAACTGCATACAATAGTGAAGCAGGGTACCAACCGTCCTTTATGGTGCAATGATCTGAAAGGAGAGTGAATTATGGCAAAGAAAGATACCAAGCAAGATGTATCTGTATCTAAAGAAGACAAGCAGATGAAGAGAGTCACGCCGAGAGGTGCGCTTAGCCCATTTGAAGAGATGGAACGTGAAATGGAACATAGGTTCCGTCGTTTCGGCCACCATGGCTGGATGCAGCCCTTCCGTTGGGGAGGGCCTTTCTGGAGTGATATGGCAGCGCCTTTTGAAGGTAAGGTCCCTAGTGTGGACGTGATCGAACGGGATGAGGAGATACTGGTCCGGGCAGAACTACCGGGTGTGGATAAAAAGGATCTCGAGGTCTCGCTTTCCGACAATACACTTACGATCAAAGGCAGCACAAAAACGGAAGAGAAAGAGGAAAAAGGCGACTACTATCGCCGTGAGGTGTCCACTGGGTCTTTCTCCCGTACGGTCAGGCTGCCGGCGGAAGTAGATGGCGATAAGGTTCAATCCAGCTTCAAGGATGGACTGTTGGAACTGACTCTGCCGAAAGTGAAAAAGGCAAAACGGCACACGATCAAAGTCGAATAAATCGCTTGTATTTGCACGTGTGCTTCTCAATATTCCCCGACCGCGCAGTTGCGCTGGTTTGAGGATGTAGGTATGCCAAGCATAAACCTAGATTCCTCAGTTGACCGCTCCATTCTACGGTTAACGAGTTGAAATTGTGTTTGTTTTGTTCGCTAGACACCTTCACCCACTGGGTGAATTACGCTATGGTGTAGATTGCACATTTGTGGCGGCGCATGTCTGCGTTACAACTCCTTGGAATAGAATAACTATTCCGCGTCATTGTGCCTTGACCTGCACCACCACAAACGCACACTCTACCCCATCCAACTGAGGATTCTAGGATAAAGGGATCGGTGTGCCATTCGCAAGCAGCAGCAGACAGCAGAAGTTCTTGATCTGACGTTTACGTAGTACGGTTACTTCGTCTGGCACCTGATCGTCGCCTTCCCATCCGCAGTTCCATGAAAAATGTGGTCCATTCCATCGATGGTGGCGCTGAATGCGGTGGCAATAACCAGTGACGTCTCCAGAGGCAACGCGAGCACGTAGCGGGAAACCACAAATCCAAGGACCAGGTTTGTCAGGACATCACCGAGCCAGATGAAGCTTGCATCGAATCAATCTTCCATAAGTATGCATAGGGTCTTTTCGCGCTTATTCATTGCTTTATATTTCTGGCGTGGAATCGCTTTTCTGGTTTCTCAGTGAGGCAGGTGGAGCTGAGCAGGATCACTTCAATTTCCTCAATAATCTCCTCCTGGCGCAGGGCATTGCATTGTCGCACCAGCTCTGCCGAATCATCGTCGAGATGCTTCACCGCCCCTTCCAGGTGTGCTACGCGATGGTGGTTTTCCACCATGAGCGAGGTGTACAGCATCTCGTGCAGGGCCGCGAACACATAATGTTCCGTAAGCTCGACCAGAAACTCCCTTGGGGATTGATTCAGGACCGGCGGGTGTGGAAAACGTGGTGGCTTATGCAGAAGACGTTCAAAAGGCGGCAATAGCTTTTGCACAACAATGTCCTCTTCATTGCCGTGATAGAGACAAAAGACGGTGAGTACGCCATGTTTATCCTGAAGCCTAGTGAGTTCACTCACCACCTGATTGAGTAGGGAAGTGACCTCTTCCAGCACATCGGCGCCATCGATCAAGGCCACCACGCGTGCATCCCCTTCCAGCAGCGTATACAGCTTGCGCCCGACGGCGATCAGCATCGGTCTACCTGAGGGATCTGCCTGCAGGGTGGAATCCAGATGCCTCAGCAGGGCATGGTTGAAGTCACCGCAAAAGCCGCGCTCGGTCCCTATCAAGAGGTAGACCGGTGTTGTCTCTTTCGCCTCGGGCAGGGTTTCGGGATGGAAGCTGAGTAAATCCGCCGCCATCTCCTCAATGCTTCGGACCACGGCGTGTTGTGCATCAAGAAAACGGTCCAGCTTTCGGGTTTCCATGTAGGCCAGGGTTTTCATGGAATTCATGATCTCCCGAATCTCGGTCAGGCTGTGGCGATGGCGCTCCAGGTTATGCCGACGTGTCATGCTGAAGCCTCCCGGTTGGCGTGGTAAACCCAGTTTGCGACCGCCGCGCTCCATGCCTCGCGAGGGCTATCGAGGCTGAGCGTAGTGTGCCGGACCGCCCCCTCGATTACCGACAGTAATGGAGAGATTGCGTCAGTGTCCGTGGATTCGAAAAGGCCATCGTTGAACGCCACCAGCCACGCCAGCTGGACTGACGCCGGCAGGGGGGAGAGGCGGTTTTGTTTCAGGATCTCCCGCAATAGGCGGCCGCGATGAATGGCGGCTTCCATGGAGGCCTCGAGACGTGCGCCGAAGCGGGTGAAGACCTCCAGCTCCAGGAACTGGAGATAATCGAGCTTCATGCGGCCGGCCTCCTCTTTGATGCGGGGGTGTTGCGCCTGGCCGCCGATACGGGAGACCGAGCGGGCAATATCGATGGCGGGGCGGAAGCCGCTGACGAACAGACTGCGATCCAGGTAGAGCTGGCCGTCGGTGATGGAAACCAGGTTGGTGGGGATGTAGGCGGCGATCTCGCCAAGTTTTGTTTCGACGATGGGTAGCGCCGTCATGCTGCCGCCACCATGGGCGGCGTTCAGGCAGGTGGCCCGCTCCAGCAGCCGGGCATGAACGGAAAAGATGTCCCCGGGATAGGCCTCGCGTCCCGGTGGACGGCGCAGCAGCAGGGACAGCTCGCGGTAGATCTTGGCGTGGGTGGAAAGGTCGTCGTAGATCACCAGGACATCCCGTCCCTGCTGCATCCAGAACTCGGCGACGGCGCAACCGGCGAACGGCGCCAGATGCTGCAGGCCGGGCAGGCTGGTCGCCTCCGCCACCACCAGGGTGGTGTACTCCAATGCATCATACTCACGCAGGGTATCGATGGTGTTGACCACGGTGGAGCGTTTTTGGCCAATCAGCACATAGACGCAGAAGACGTCCCGGCCGCGCTGATTGATCACGGTGTCGAGGGCAATGGAACTGCGTCCCAGGCCCTCGTCGCCAATGAGCAATTGGCGTTGTCCCTTGCCGATGGGAATCATGGAGTCGACGATCTTGATGCCCGTGTAAAGGGGTTCATGGACGAAATCGCGTGCCACGATAGGTGGCGAGGACGATTCCAGCGCTTGCCAGCGTGTATAGGTCGGCGGCGGCTCACCGTCGAGTGGTGTTCCCAGGGGGTCGATGATACGCCCGAGCAGGGCATCACCCACCGGCACGCTTAAGGTTCGGCCGGTGCGCTGGACGGTGGTGCCGGCGGTCAACGCCTCAGTGTCGTGCAGCAGTACCGCGCCAATCAGCTCTTCCGTCAGATCAAAAACCATCGCCCGGCTACCGTCCGCAAAAGCCAGGATGTCGTCCATGGCAGCGGAAGGCAAACCGGTAATCCAGGCGATGCCGTCGCCGACAGAAACCAAGCTACCCTGTTCGTTGATGCGAAGTCCCGGTTGGTAACGGTTCAGCCATTTCGCCTGGCGTTCAAGCAGGCTGGTTGTCATATCTGATCCGTTACTCATCATGGGCCAGTTCCATGAAGCCCTTTAGTTCATCCCGGAGATTTGCGCCCAATAACCAGGCGCCGATGGTGATGCGCACGCCGGCCAACAGGTCGCTATCTTGTTCGAACTGTAGAGGTATGTTTGGGCTGGTAACTGTTGCCAGTGCCAGCTTGAGCCGCTGGCGGTGATCGTCAGGAAGAGGGAAGGCACTGACCACCACGACTGCCTCGGGCATTTTCCTGTAGCTGTTGCGCAAGGCCTCGATGCGTTCGACCGGTAGCCGAGCCAGCTCGGCGATCACCAATTCAACAAGGCGTGCCTCCGTGTCCGGTCCGGATGCCTGTTCCAGCAGGCGCGTTGCGAAGTGGGCACCCTGCATAAGCGCCGTTTCTTCAATCTTGCGTATGGCATCGGCTTGGCGACGTGCCTTGGCCATGTGCGCCTTCTCTTGTTCCTGATCCAGAGCGGTTTGCAACTCCGCCATTTTGCGTGCGCGTTCGGCCTCGAACTCCTGGGCCAGTGTTTCGCGTGCCTGTTGCCGTTCCTGATCCCAGTCGGCAAGCCGACCTTCGTACTGTTCTTGCAATCTTTCAGCGTCTGCATTGAGGGCCGCGGCGTCGGCCAGAGTCTTTTCGATCCCGGCCCGCCTGCGGGCGATCACGCCCAGCACCGGTTTGTACAAAAAGCGCTTGAGGATCCAGACCAGGACCAGGAAATTGATGATCTCGAGCACAAAGGTTGACCAACTCAGTTCCAAGATCAGGCCCTCCGTGAGGTTGTCAATGCCATTAAGGTCATTACTGACGCTCGCCTATTTCAAGAGATATTCGAGCAACGGGTTGCGGAACAATACGATGAGCACGATGACCAGGACATAAATGGCCAGCGACTCGATCATGGCCAGGCCGATGAACAGCGTACGCATGATTGAGCGTTCCGCTTCCGGCTGTCGCGACAGGGCATCCATGGCGCGACTGATGGCCCAGCCCATGGCAATGGCGGGAAACATGACCCCTAGCGCGATGCCGAGTATCGCCGCTACCGTGGAGGCCAGGGTAAATGTGGATAAGTCGGGCATAGGCTACTCCTTGTTTTGTTGCCGAAGTTGTTGTGATTGTATCCCACCGGCGACGTAGATGAGCGCCAGCATGCCGAAGATGTAAGCCTGTACCAGGGCCTCGATGATATGGAGCATCAGGATCGGCACGGGGGCCAGGAATCCGGCCACCAGCAGGATTAAAAGGGCCGCCATCTCCAGGCTCATCATGTTGCCGAACAGCCGCACCGCCAGTGCTACGGTGCGAGTGATCTCGCTGATGAGATGAAACGGCAGCAGAATCGGGCTGGGTGCAAGGTAGTGGCGCAGATAATCCTTCAGGCCCTGGATGCGGATACCGAACCAGTGCGTAGACAGAAACACGACGATAGCCAGCGCGGCGGTGGCGGACAGATCCTGCGTGGGGGCATGCACACCCGGGATCAGGCCACTGAGATTCGCAATCACCAGAAAAATCCAAAGGCTGCCGATAAACGGCATGATCTGCCGTGCATGCTGGGGCGCAACTTCGGTGACTGCGTCTTCAATGCTGGATACGATGCCTTCCACCGCTGTTTGTATAGGGCCTGGCTCAATGCGCAAGCGGCGCGATACCAGCCAGGCGACGAGCCAGACCACTCCCATGATTGCCCAGGTGGTCACCACGGTGTTGGTGATCACGAAGGGGCCTAGTTCGATCAGTACATTCTGTTCATCCATGGCACTACTCTTTTATGAAGAGGTATACGTTCAGCGCCCCTATGATTACGCCCAACAGGATCAGGCTCATCGTCCAGCGGGTGGAGTAACCCGTCGCCAAACCATCCAGCCAGTACCCGAGATAGGCCCCACCAATCAAAGGCAGCACGAATAGCAGTCCCAGAGTGCCGATGTAGACCGTCTGGCTGATCAGGGTGGGCCGCTCGCGCTCGGCCTTCCTCATGCGTTTGGCTTGGCGTTCTACCTGTTTTCTCAGATCGTTTTGCTGTGACATGGCTGTTAACCCGCGCCCTTGCGGCCCATTTCCCAAAGGCGTTTGAGGACCTCTTCTTCCATGTGGTGCAGGCTTTCTTTCATGGTGTGTAGTTTTTCCTCCTCCACAAGCAGTTGTTCCTGCAGGGCCTGGCTGATACGCATATAGTCATCATCCAGCAGATAGCGGCGCGTGCTCAGCGTCAGCACGTTGGCATGGAAATACAGTAGAGCCCCGGGCAAGGCCAGGTACTGCCAGGCCCCTTCGCCAATACGAAAACGGGCCAATCCGATGATGAGTGAAGTCATCATGCGTGCGTGTTTCGCAAGGATTCCGAAGCTGCCTGAGGCGTCCTCGCCGACAAAGGATGTCACATCCGCTATTTCCTCCGATTGGGTCGCATCTTGTAGCCGCAGGGTAAAGGACTTCATGGTTTCATTCCTTCCATGGTGCCACGCATGTAACATTGGTCTTCCGTAACCTCATCATAGCGTCCCAATAAAAAGGCGTCGCAGTCGGCAAGTGTACTCTCCAGCGGTACTGAAACGCCTTCAATTCCGGTGTGCGAGGCCGTAGTCCAAAAAGGCTGGGTAAGATAGCGACGCAGCTTGCGAGCGCGCATGATGATTTTACGGTCCTTGGGCGACAACTCCTCTACGCCCAGCATGGTAATAATATCCTCCAGTTCCTGATAGCGTGCCAAGTGCTCCCGTACCCCTTCGGCGATGCCGTAATGACGCCCCCCCAGGGTATGGCGATCCATAAGCCTGCTGCCCGATTGAAGGGGGTCTACCGCCGGATAGATGCCCTTGCCCGCCTGGGTGCGGGAAAGAATCACGGTGGTGTCAAGATGGCTCAGGATGGCGCTGACCGCGGGGTCCGTCATGTCGTCCGCCGGCACGTAGACTGCCTGCACCGAGGTGATGGCCCCAAGTCGGGTGGAAAGAATCCGGTCTTGCATTTCCGCTACTTCGGTAGTGAGGGTGGGCTGGTAACCTACGGTGGCCGGCATGCGCCCAAGGAGGCTGGAGACCTCGCTGCCCGCTTGTACGAAGCGGAAGATGTTGTCCATGACGAACAACACCTCTTTCTGCAACGTATCGCGCAGGTATTCGGCGTAGGTCAGCGCCGAGAGACCCACACGAAAGCGCACCCCCGGCGACTCATCCATCTGCCCGAATACCATGAGTGTTTGTGGTAGCACGCCGGCCTTGCGGATCTCATGCCAAAGTTCGTGGCCTTCGCGGATACGCTCGCCCACGCCGGCGAACACCGAAACGCCTTTATGCAGGGTGGCCACTGCATGCATGAACTCCATGATCAGCACGGTCTTGCCAACACCGGCGCCACCGAACAGCCCGGTTTTGCCCCCTTTGACGAAGGGGCACAGCAGGTCGATGACCTTGATGCCGGTCTCCAGCACTTCACTAACACCTACGGCCTCCTGTAACGGAGGCGGACGGCTATGGACGTTGCGGAATTCCCGGGGCGATAGTGCGTCACCCTTATCCAGTGGCTCGCCGAAGATATTTAGCAGACGCCCCAGGCAGTCAGGAGCTACCGGAATATGCAGTGGTGCCCCGGTGTCATAAATAGTCATGCCTCGGTGCAGGCCGGCGCTACGGTGCAAGGTGATGGCGCGCACATGCTGCTCATCAAGGTGCTGATGGACCTCGAACAGGTAGGTCTCGTGATCGAGGTTGGCGTACAGGGCCTGTCGCAGGCGCGGTAATTGGTGGCAGGCAATCACCACGACCGGGCCATGAACTTCGGTAATCGTACCGATTGGGGTCTCATCAGTATCTTGCGAAAATTCGACAGGCATCATCCTAGAATCCTCAGTTGGATGGAATAGAGTGTGCGTTTGTGGCGGTGCAGGTCAAGGCACAATGACGCGGAATAGTTATTCTATTCCAAGGAGTTGTAACGCAGACATGCGCCGCCACAAACGTGCAATCTACCCCATAGCGTGATTCACTCGGTGGGTGAAGGTGCCTAGCGAACAAAACAAGCATAATTTCAACTTGTTAACAGTAGAATGGAGCGGTCAACTGAGGAATCTAGGATCATGAGTCATTGGGTGATGTAAAAAATACTAATGGAAGTTTAGCAGCAACGGATCCTGGCCGACCTTCTTGCTACGATGCCGGGAGAAGAGGGCAAGTGGTTTGCCACGGCCAAGGAGCGCAAGCTTTACGATCGGGCACCAGAGCTCGCGAACTTGGACCCCCTATGATCCGAAAACGCTGCCAAGAGCGCTAAGGGACTACCTCGACACGGAATAGAAATTTGCGCTCGGTTCCGCAATGGCCGCACTTCGCTGGTTGAGTGAGGGCTGGGGTTATGAAGTGACTAGTACCGATGTGGTAGAGGCCTATGACCGGGCGATGGATACAGCATCCAAGTTGAATGACATTGACGATGTAACAGGTCTGATTCGGCTGCCCGTCGAGTCGAATGAAAATACATCGATGTTGTTCTTTCGACAGGTTTTGCACCGACGGATACGCGCTCATCTTTCATCGATTGATGAGACGTGATTGCGAGCGAATTATGAACCGTGTGTGCACTTTGGCAAAAAAGAACTAATCTGTGTTCCACTCACATTCCACAAAAGGGACATTCAGAGACAATGGAATGAAAATAAAAACACAAAAAAAGCAATGTAAAAACATGGCCTTCTGTCACTTTTGGTAATCTGTGATGGTTTTTTGATTTGGTGCCGAGGAGTGGGAGGTCAAGCGAAGCCGGACCGGACAAGAGGACAAGCAGAAGAACATTAGACTGATTCGTCTCCGGCTCCGTTTCCACATTCACTCTTCGAAACATCAAATTCGGTAAACACCCGTTGCGCCAAGGAATTGCGATCGATACGTTGGCCGAGCCCCGGCGGCAACCAGGTGATACCCGTACAGATAATAACCTTGAAACCATGTAGAATGAGGCCTCGCGGACGAGGCCACCCGTTCACCGTTCGGCGACCTTCGGATATTACTACATTAAGATGGAATCGTTCACCCACCTGCACAACAAAACCGGCTAACACGAGGCGTCTATGGACAATTTCGGCACGACAGGCTCAAGACCAGAGTGGGAGGCCCTGAAGTCCATCGTCTTTATCGGCAATTACCTCCCCAGACAGTGTGGTATCGCCACGTTTACCACCCACCTGCTTGAATCAATCGCGCTGAATGCACCGGACAAGGCCTGTTGGGCGGTCGCAATGAACGACCGGCCAGAAGGTTATACCTACCCGTCTCAGGTACGCTTCGAGATCAACCAGACCCAACTGAACGAATACAGCTTGGCGGCCGACTTGTGCAACCTCAACCAGGTGGATGCGGTCTGTCTGCAGCATGAATACGGCATTTTCGGCGGCAAGCGGGGCAGCTTTATCATCGATCTGTTGCGTGATCTCAAGATGCCGGTGGTGACGACTCTGCACACGATCCTGAAGGATCCGAACCTTCAGGACCGGCACATCATGATGCAACTTGCCG
>CBDVCD010000042.1:0-17239 GCA_965372385.1 uncultured Gammaproteobacteria bacterium
AAGGTCCGCGTACAGCAAGGCGATCTCTTCCACCGTTGCCCGTTGCTTCGCTGCCGGAATGGCCTTGGTGCGCATCTGCTCTTCCAACTCGGCAATCCTGTCGCGCTTGGCGTTGGGATTGACGACGTTGGTCAGCGGGTTCTCGACCGTGAAACGGCACTCCTGTTCGGGGTCATCCGCCAAGGTGAGATGCAGATGCAGCACTTGGTTGCTGTCCATGCGATAGCGCAACAACAACGGATCGCCCTGGTTGAGCGGCGGCTGGAGGTCCCAGGCATTGCGCATAAGAACCGTATCGCCGGAATCCCACAACTCCACACGAACCGGCACGACTTCGGCCAGGCTGGTTTGCGGCACCACCAGCCGATGATTCACCGTCCAACCACCATCCGCAGGATAAGGAAGTTCCACGCCGGATGCGATCAGTTCCACCAACCCGCTCCGTGTCTGAATGCTGATACTGTCACTCGCGACAGGCTGGACGATGCCCCGACCATATAGGGCCAGCGACAGGGCCTGCCAGGCCGCGCCTCGGGCTACGGCGGTCTGGGTAAGATCGGCGTCGTCGAAGTGGAGAAGCCGGGCTTCGTTAAAGAAATCGGAGACGGCTTCCGGGATCTGTGGGATCAGGCTGCTGCCGCCGACCATCAGGCAAAGCTCGACATCCGAGGGGGCGAGTCCCGCGCGATCCAACGCATCCTGAATCGGCGCAAAAATAGAACAGGTCAGCCCGTAGTCGGTCTCACGGGCATAGAGCAGGTCGCGGTCCAGGAAAGATTCGAGCAACTCATCGAACTGGACGGCGCTCAGCGTGGGCGACTTTAGCCGCAGTTCGGGTTGATCCGGCAGTTTGCACACGTACAAGCCGGGGTTTTTCTTGACCAGCTTGTCCCGAGCTTCATCCGTATAACGACCAAACCGCTTAAGGCGAGCGATCTCGCGACACAGGCCGATTTTCAGCGCCTCAGCCAGACCGAGTAAGGCCGGGATCACGTATCGGGATTTGGCATTGAAGTCCAGCACATTGGGTTTCAGCCCATTTTGTTCGAGCAGTTGTGGAATCAACACCTCGGTGACAATCGCCCGGTCGATATCGCCACCGCCGAGACGGTGGTAGCGGGAGACCGTCAACGGTGCGATCCGAAACAACCGTCCCGGCTGCGGTGGCAAGAGCTGGAACAGGGCCACATCGCAAGTACCGCCGCCGAAGTCGAACACGACGAGTTGCTGAGACTCCGAGACATCACCAAAGGCCTGGGTGCCATGGCCGACCAGATAATCGAGAAAGGCGGCGATGGGCTCATCCAGCAACGCCCCCTCATCCAGATCGAGGCCGGCCAGCGCCGCAGCTTCGACGGTATCCTGGCGCTGTGCGGCCTGGAACGAGGCCGGTGCCGTAACCACCGTTTGGGAGATGGGCGTGGCATCATCCGCCAGCGCTGCATCACTCAAGAACTTCAGCAGGTGGCCGCCGATGGCCTTGGCGGATTGAAACTCGGCCGGGGCCTTATGGTAGGTCCGGCGGATGCCGATGTCATTTTTGCAATCCCAAAAGATATTCTTATACAGTTCCAGCTTGAAGTCGCCGATTCGGGTACGCAGGCCCTTCGCCCCCTCGCCCACGTAGAGCTGCCCGCCGTGCAGCGCCACAACCGACGGCACCAAAGTATCGGTGTAGATGCCCTGCCGCGTGGACTGCTCGACCTCCAGGCAGCGGACCTCGGGTGCGGCGGTATCGCCGGGTTGCCAGAGAATCTCCGCAATCGTGGAGTTGGTGGTGCCCAGATCAATGCCGATGACCCGCAAGGGTTGGCTCGGTGTCCGAAGTTGGGTGTCTGGTGGGGTGATGAGTGCGAGGTTGTTCATTTATGGCCCATCGACCAAGCTCCGCGGTGCGAGGTACGAGCGTTCGTTGGAGCGCCATATTCTGCAATTTCACCGGTAAGGAAGTCAATGTGGTCAACCTCGTGTGGTGAAATTGCTCGATTGACCGATGCGCGAAACTTGGTAAAAGCCCGCCGCTCTGGCTCAACCTGAGAGAGATGAGCCCAATCTCCCCAAGGAGGATGTGACGCGATATCTGCTTGTACGAGTAATCGCCGTGCCTTGTTTCCAGAAAACCCGAGCGGGCGAGTGATTTTTGATAATTCTTCGCCAGCGATCTCAGACCATTGCCTTAACAAAGTTTCCATGCCTTTCTTAAGAACCTCCGAGGACGGTCGGTCCTTTGATTCGAAGTCCCAAGGGCGATACATCGGACCGCCCATAGGCCCAACTGTATAGGTGGTTGGTTCATCCGCAAAGTAGAATTCGTCGTCGGGGATGCTATCCACCAATTCTTGGCAGCCGTTATTGGCTGCCCACTCAACTGTCTCCTCCCATCGAAATTGTTTCTCGATATCGTTGCTATAGGCCCAGCCAGCCAGAATCAGCGGCTTAGGCGGCAACGGAGGTGCGCAGCACTGCGTTTCTGCGAAGCGGGTCAGGCGTTTATACGCCTCATTCCATGGCATTGGATTTGGACAAATACGTGTCATGCTTTTCCGCCGAACAAGTTCCTAAGGGCCATGATATCGTTACTCACCCTCAGCGAAAGCGCCAGGCCAGCCACCGTGTTGCTCGATGACCTCGTCGATCTCCTGCATCAGGCGGATGGTCTCGTTCAGAGCGACGGCGATCTTCTGGTAATGGGCGATGTCCTGGTGGGAGAGGGTGCGGCCTTTGCGGTCTTTGAGCCATTTGTGGCAGACCTGATAACCGCCGATGTGGAAGTCCCAGACGGCTTCAGGTACGCCGTGGAAACCGATGACACCGGGCTTGATGGCGCGCTGGCCTTGGCGGGCATTGGTCTTTGCGGCATCAAGCCATACGGTATTGTTCGACCAGCCAACCCGCCCGACCTCGGGATTATTCGGGCCGGTGTAGGTCGTGATGAGGCTGTCGAGCTTTGGCGACTCCAGTAGATGCAATGCGACGAGTTCGCCACCTAGGGGGATGAGGTCGCGGAAGAGACCGAGGTTGCCGGGTAGCGGTAGTCTTGGGAAGTCAATCTTCAGGAACTCCGCATAACGTTTTCGGTAACCGGGACTGTGAAACACTGCGTAGGCGTAATAGAAGATGTCCTCGGGCTTCACGCCGGCTGGTAGACCGTGCTGGCCCTCCCGCTTAATATGCAATGCTGCGGCGAGAGCCCTGAGGAAGCCCGCGGAGAGATTTAGATGCTGACCTAGCGAGGGATCGCTGCCGACACTCTTCCTGCCTGAATCGAAACTCAAGGAATGCTCGTAGAGATAAAGTGGGAACAGGGTGTTAATGTCGTAGGCTGCGCACGATTTGTGACCGCAAAGCTGGTTTGTCACGAGTACGCCCCACTTTTCTTGCGTCTGCCGCGTTGAAATCAGGCCGAGATTTGAACCAACCAGCATGTGCTTCATCACCTTTTCGGCTGGTCGACTTGTCAGGTTTGGTTCATAGTAGAGCCATCGGTCATCCATTGGCCTATACAAACAGCGACGGATGTTTGTTTCGGCAAAGTTCGTCGCAAGACGCCGTGCCTCGATGTCGTAGCTCGATGACCCAACAACCCGATACTTTTCTCGGAACTGCGGTTCTAGGTTTGGTAAGTAAAATTGCCGCATTCGCTGGACGAGAGCATCTCTCTCGAAGTCGAAGAACAACTCGTCTCGGTCCGTCTTAAGTCCGTTCTGCGATACGGTGAAGGCATCGCGGATACTCCATCCTAATCGATACTCCTCGTCACTCGAAAAGTCTTTCGGGACGAAGAAAAAGTTATCGGGAATTGGATTTAGGGTTAGCCAATGAACCGGCGCGCGTTCGTCGGTGAGCTGCTTGGTTTTGGTTTCACGATTGCCCCAGAAGTCAGCATAGTAGACCAACGTTGCCTTAGCATCTGGCACGCGACAAAAAATGCCAATGGCGACGCCGACGGTGATATCGAAGACGTTTTCATCTGGCGTTCCGTCCGGTGCTTTCTCCTTCTTCTTCGAGCTGCCATGTAAATTCGCGATGCGCGCCAGCGGGAATGATTGCATGAGTCGCTGGCGCATCCGGCGATGAGTCAGACCGTCGAGATAGGCGTTGTTGGTGATCATTCCATGGACACCAACCCCTGCCGTGTTGATTTGGGCTTCTGAGAAACGGATGAACTTGATGAAGTCGTCGTCGAGGTTGATTTTCTTATCGTCCAACCCGCGCTTGTAATCCTCCAACAGCCCTAGAATGAATGGATTCTTGTTGAGTTGGCCGAAGTTTGAGTACGGCGGATTCCCGATGACCACCGTGAACAGCTGCTTGTGCTTGATCTCGTTGACTGCCTGCGCCTCGTGCGCCAGCGCCGGCAGAAAGTCCAGCGTAAGCTGCTTATCGCTCGCCGGCTCCAGCGCGTTCGTCATGTACACCCTAGCCCGCTCATCGCTCCCGAACCGGTAGCCGGTCTCCGACAGTTTGAGCCCGATTTTCAAATGGGCGATGGCGTACGGTGCCATCAGCAGCTCGTACCCGTGCAGGCGCGGCAGCAGGTGCTTGGGCACGTAGGCGTTCCAGAGCACCTCGATCTTCTTATCGCGATGCCCCTCTACCTTCCACTTGGCAACCATGGTTCGATGGATCAACCCGATGACCTCGACCAGGAAGGTTCCGGTACCGGTAGCAGGGTCCAGGATCTGGACGAATGCCTGGTCCGGGGAGACACCATCAGGGATCTTCAGATCCTTGTAGCGCCTAACCATCTTGCTCCAGGTTGTTGTATCCGCGAGGCCATCAGTGAGCCCAAACTCGGTGCGCAGCAATTCGTCCACGGAACGCACAATATAGGACACCACCGGGCGCGGGGTGTAGAAGACGCCGCGCTGCATGCGCTTCTTGGCGTCGTATTCCTTGAGAAAATGCTCGTAAAAATGGATGACCGGGTCTTCCTGCGGATTGCGGTCGCCGAAATCCCGGACGACGGCCTCCATATTGGCTTCGCGGAGGAGTTGGACCATCTCATTGATGCCCAACTCGTCGAAGTCGATGCCAGTCGAGCCCTGTGCCGTGCGGCGGCGGCCGCTGAGACGCAGGAAGTTCTCCAGCATCTCCTTGAGAAAGGGGTTAGTGACCGGGACCAGATCCGCCATGTTGTCTGCCACCAGACCGGCGGGGCGCGAGATCCTCGCAGAGAGCAGACCGTAGGCGATGGTCTGGGCGTACATGTCGGCGAAGCCATCTTCGTCCAGGTCATGGATGAGCGCCTTCTTGAAGCCCCCCATCAGCTTGCGCAAGGGTCCGTTGGGTGTCTCGATGGCAAGCGCTGCGAGGGCCTTCTTGCGGGTGGCGCGGGCCAGATCGGCCAGACTTTCGGCGAGCCGCTTGGATGTGGTGATGACCTCTCGATGACCCAATGTAAAGGCCGAGGCCCATTCAGCACGCCATGCACCGGCATCGGCATCGTCGTCCGGCCAGCGCAGATTGGTCCGCAATTGCGTGGCAACGTGATCCAGGTGTAGCTTGGTGTCGTCCCCGTCCCAGCCAAGCACCTTCAGCGTGGGCAGATCGCCCATGTCGTCATCCTGAACGAAGTGCGCGAAGGTAATCCGGCGCTCGTCTTTGTCTCCGTAATTGGAAATGAAGAGCAGGTCGGCCATTTGCCAGGCGGCGCGTTCTGCACTGTTGGCCGCCGCCCGCTTCTTGAGTACAACGCGGCTCAGGATACGGCGCAGGGCGACAACAGGCAGCCGCTTAGGCTCGAACTTGACGAAGAAGATGCCCCAGGGCTGGTTCGCCGAAAGTGGACGCAGGCGCTTGATCGCCTGAATTTTTGCGGCATTTGCAGCGTCGATGCCAAGCTCTTCAGGCGTGTAGTCGAAGGTCAGGTCCTCGAAATCAGCGCCTTCGATGGGCCAGTCCATCTCGTCGCGCAGATAGGCGACTAGCTGGTCGAAACGCTTTATTCGGGCAAGCTCGGCACGGTGGTCGGTCGGCATGGGGTCATCCCTCGTTGAGTTCCATCCAGCACTTGAGCGACGGCTTCACACCCACCGGGGCATCGATGCGCTTGAGGTAGGTGTTCTTGATGTGTTTCTCGATCCTGGTGCGGACATCGACCAGGGTCTGTTCCTCGGTCGTACACTTGCGCGGAGTGTTGGGCTTGGAACGGACGCTGGCGACGATCTCGCCGGGCTCTTCCATGATGGTGTCGCGGTCGAGGTCGTAGAGATACCAGCGAGCCGTGCCGGCCTCTTCGGTGAACTCGCCTGCCTCTTTGTCCAGGGCGGGGAGCGCGTAACAGAAGAAGACGCCACGCGCGCCCTTGGCCAAGCGCTTGCGTCCGCTGAAGGTGGCACCTGGAAGATGCTTAAGACGGGGCTCCAGGCCAGGGTCGGCCTGAAGGAGGGCCTGGTATTCCAGGTGCATCTCCTCAACCGCGGTCCGGGTGCCCTCGTAGGTGTGGTTGAATTCCTTGAGTGCCTCATAGTCGTCTTCCGGCGTCAGCAGCTTCTTGCCCTCGATACCGAGCGTCTTGGAGATCAGCAGGGTCTTTTGTGTGACTTTGCTGTAGAGCGTGAGAATGGCGTTCAGCTCATCGGGGGGCAGGAAGTTCCAGAAGCTTACCTTGCCGCGGGAGGTGGCGACTTCCGGGTGGTCCGCGACGAGCCGTTGCTCCACCTCCGGGTTCATGCGCCGGTCCACGCGGCCGATGCGCTGCATCAGGCGGACAGGGTTCCAGTGGATGTCGTAGTTGATCATCCGCGAGGCGTCCTGGAGGTTGAGGCCCTCGGACAGGACATCGGTAGAGATCAGGACGCGGATCTCCGTGCGTCCCTGCTCGGTCAGTGCATCCGACGACATGCCGTTGTAGTACGGGGAGAAACGCTGGATAACATCGGCCCGGTTGCCTTTGGTGGCGCTATCCACTTGCGCCACGCCTTTGATGCCGGCCTGTTCGATCTGTCCCCGCAGGTAGCGGGCCGTATCGGCAAATTCGGTAAAGATGAGCACCTTCTGGTCGGCAAGCGCCTTGGACTTGAGCAGGCGGATAAGCTTTTTCAGCTTGTCGTCGTGCTTGGGCTCGAACTTTTTGGCCTCGGCGATGAACTGGACGATCTGGTCGAGATCTAGGAAGGTCTCCGACATCATCTCGGGCACGTCGAACTCGTCGGGGTCGAGGCGCTCGACGGCGTCCAGCATCTCCTGGGGGACGATGTCCTCGTCCTCCGATTCCGTGCCGTCGTCGCCCCAAAAAGCGAACTGCCGATGCACGGCATAGCCGAGGATGTCGGCGTTCTGGGTTTTCCAGCGTTCCAGCCGTTTCTTCTCGGGTTCGGTTTCGCTGTGGACTTCGAGGAAGGCCAGGAGCTTTTTCAGCAGGCGGTCGCAGGAGAGTTCGAATGCGGCAACGGAACTCTCGAATCGCTTGAGGAAGTTGGTGCGGATGAGGCCAACGACTTGCCTCTGCCGGTTTTGCTCGAAGGGGTCGATGCTCTTATCCGTCCCTTTGTACCAGGCGAGCGGGTAGTACATCGGCAGCGTGAACAGCGGATTCTTCCGCAAAAATGCCTTCTCAAACATGTCGAGCAGGTGACCGTAGGTCTTGCGGATCGAATATTCGGCGACTTGGGGTGAGCGGCGAACGGGGAAGACCGCAGCCTGGCCGGTCTCCCTGATCTGGCTTTCCCTTGCGTAGGCGCGGCTGCGCTGGACGACCAGGCTTGTGAAGATTGAATCGCCGGCGAGGATGTCCTGGGCCTCTGCCATCACTTCTGCGACATCGTGTACATCGTGCCCGACGTTCTGGCGCAGTGCTTTCTCCATGTTGTTGAAATGGCCGCGCAGATTGTTTACCCCGAGGGTGCGGGCGAAGTACGACTCGTCGCGGCGTGTGAACAACTCGGTCATGTGGCGGATATCGCTCAGTCTGTTGTTGATCGGCGTGGCGGTGAGCATGAACAGGGTCTTAGGCCGAACCACATTGTCCAGCAAATCGTAGAGGCGGTAGTATCGGGACGGCTCCCTATCCTGGCTGTCGTCTCCTTCACGACCCGGATTCCGGAAGTGGTGGGCCTCGTCGATGATGACGGCATCGGCAAGCTCGGTGATACGCTGGAACCGCTCGGGAAAATCACCCTTGCGGTTCAAGTCTGTGTGGCTGAAGACCGCGAGATTGCTGAAGTCCGCATTGCCGCCAACGCCACCGATGTGCGGCAGCCATTCCCGCAGATGCGGCCACCAAACACCTTCCTTTGCCGCCTTCGGTGCGAACAGCACAACACGCTTTCCTTCGTGGAGGACGAGCCGCTCGATCAGCATCAACCCGACGAAGGTCTTGCCTAGACCGACTCCATCGCACAGGAAGGCCCCGCCATGCTGGCGCGCGATCTTCATCAGCGCCCAATAAGCCTCTTGCTGGTAGCGGTCCAGGTTCGGGAACATCTTCGAGCGGCTCTCGTCCCACTCAGTGGCGGTCAGTTCATGCCCGCTGAAAAACTCTTGGAGGGCCTTCGCGTAGACATCGAACGGCATGTAAAGCTGGGTGTGACGTGAAACGGTTTCGATGATCGAGTCCGTCACATCTCTCGCGTTCTCCCAGTGCTCTTCGAACCACTCCTGTAACTGGGCGACCTCTCGGGCGCTCTGTACCTGGATATTCAATTCGATATTCTTGGTCAGACCAGGGGCGGTGAAATTGCTCGAACCGACCAGCGCCTGTGCTCCGACCACTTCGAGCTTGGCATGTGTTATGTACGCCTTGGCGTGAAACTTGTCGCGGTCGTAGACGCGGCATTCGATCTGTTTGGATCGGAGCGCTTCGAGAATTGCCGGGACGCCATGCAGAAAGGGGTTGGCTTGTTTGTCGGACTCAATGCTTCCGTCGAGGATCTCGACGGCACGCGATTGGACGGCTTCCAGAAGTGCCTTGCGCGTGCGGTGCGTTGTTTCAGCACCCATCAGAATCCTGATTTTCTCCAGCGGCTGCCATTTCTGGTCAAGCACGAGCAACGCCCCAATCTCGAAGAATCCAGTGGCGATGTCGAATGCCTTGGCAATGCCACACCACTCTTCGAGGTACCGGAGTCCGGTCCAACCAGATACGCTGTTATCGACGATGAAGAGATCGCGGCCTCGGGCCTCCTGGCTCATTCTTCTTTCCTAGGTGGTGTTGAATTCTGGTTAGTTGGGAGAGACAAACTTTCACCAGTATCGGTAACGATTTCAGTCCCCGTCAGCCGCTCATACTCCTCGACCGCCACGACCACCACTACAGGGCGTCCGTGCTTCGCAATCACTACAGGCTCGGCACGGGCCAGATCTATCAGCCGGCCGAAGCCGTACTTGGCGTCCTTGGCTGTCAAGGTCTTCATCTGGTCCGCCTCATCATATGGCAATACTGGCCATTATGGCCAGTTTCATCGCCAGCTTCAAACCTATCCAATTCCGCAAGAATGAGCTCCTCAAACCGATCCTGAATCATCGGGGTAGTTGCTTCTGCTTCTGCTGCTCCCGCATCGCACGTGCCAGTTCACGCAGAAGCCGCCAGGTACCTCCCTTGTCCGCGTTGCGGGAAACCACGTCTTTACCGGCCCGCGTCCTCGGCCCGGTCGACTGTTCCCAAGGTCGCCATTGCCGGATCAGTTCGGCTTGCCGTGCCCGTCGTTCCGGTGTCCAGCTGTTCGCCATCTTTCTCCTCCAATAGTTTGTTTTGCAGATTTGGATTTTCCCGTGCGCGAGGGTCCTCGCTTGTCGTTGAGGGCGCATTGTTTACTTGTTGGGGTCCGTGGGCGATGTTGGCCTGCCTGACGTAGCCCACCATCGGTGGATTCTTAATCGTAGACAGGGTTTCCCAGGTGGCCCGGCATTGGGACTGCGCCCGTAGCGCCAGCTTTAGATAGGTGTCCATGTGGTTCATGTATTCAGCATTTATCGCTCGTCGCGCCAGATTGTTGAAGATGGAATCGAGCGTGTGGGCTTGCGATGCAAGCATCTCCTCACATCTGTCGCTATCCCCACCAATCACCGCCTTGACTTGTTCGGTCAGAGAATCAACTAAGGCAAAAATATCCAGGCGGTTATAGGACTTACCATAATCATGAAGCGTGGCCGCTGCTTGCACGGTAGGGTGTAGTATGGTCTGTGCGATAAGATCGTCATCGTTCTCATTCTGATTTTTGTTTGCCCCAGTTTGTTTTGAAACTCGTTTTTTTTTCGGTGTTTTACGTTTATTAGCCATGAGAGAAATCATCTATATGTTGTTGTGAACCAACCATTATCCGCATTGCCAGGTAGAACACTCGACCAGCTTCTGTATGGCCACCGATCGCTTTAAGATGCTCAGGGCGCTCTTCATGCCATTGATTATCCCTGTCCTGGTAGATCTTAAACACATCTGGGATCGGTTCATGCTCTGGCATAGGTTCAAAGGATGCCAGTTTCTGACCATGGTGTCGTGAGAGTAGTGCGATCAGCTCTTTATCCGGCAGATTCCAGCAGATCGCCTTTCTCGGGCGGCAGCGATCACCGTGCAATCGGTAACTTCGTAGGGCGAAGAGTCGGAAGTCCTTTATAGGTTTTGACACTTTGTGTAAGTGTCGTTTCCTATATATATAATAATTTAGGTTTTGACACTTTGTGTAAGTGTCATTTCCTATAAAGCGCTTTGATCGCACATTCCAGTTACGTGCTGCCACGGTTGAAGGCCACTCCTCGTGAAATGCCTTTACTAACCAATCGGCGTTCATCGGCAAAGCGCCCTCAGCCTGGCTCACCAACCTGGCCAGCTTCGGGTAGCCGATGATCTCCCGCAGTTCAACCACCTCGTCCACGGTCACGTCAGTCGGTACGTTCGACAGCAGATAAATATCTTTCTGCTCCTTGTTATGTACTAACCTCTGCCTATCGATGGCCTGGGTAGTCTCTGATTCACGAATCTGCCGCAGTACAGACCGGCACCATGGGTCAGGGTGATCTCTCACTAACACACCCAGTTTACGTCCATCCCGCATTCTGTACCCACTCGGCCGTTGTATGAACTCGCCCGTCAGGTGCATGTGTTCGTAGGGCCAGGTCGCCCTGGCAATCAGTTCCACGTCGAATGGCCGCGGCTGGTTCCGCCCGACAATGAAACCCACCTTGCAGTCCTCCATGGTATTCAGGCCACGCAATCCACCAAAGTTTGCTGTAACCGCATTGGTGACTATCTTTTTCTGTTCTTCGAGAAAGGCTTTGCTGGCACACAGTGCAACACTTTTCTCGACAGCACACCCCCCCTGAACCGTGTAGGCAATCTCTTGGCCAATAGCGGGGCTGCGTTCCAGGCGAGCCTTGCTCACAGGGCTGTCGTATACCTGGATTACCCTTGCATTGCGCTCAACCTCGATCTCAGTGACCTCGATGTCTGGATACAGTGACTGCCAAGCTTCAACATTGGGCGTTGCATCCATGATGACAAATCGTTCCATAGTATTCAGCCTTTTCGGAAGCCTGAGTTTGGATACATAGACCACTGTTGGCTCTTCATCACAACCGTCTACCCATACGTTATTACAAATCTCTTCACCACTCTTGAGGGCTTTGATGAGTTGTTTGTAAAGCGAGTATGGGAATGGTCGCCCTTTGAACTTAATTACCTGCTCTATGGCAAAATCGCAGGAGTCTCCAGGCATAATGCTGAGAGCAGACAATGGCTGTCTGGACATCTCATCTTTGAGCCGGTCTGTTGGGTTGTCATACCTCACCTGAAGTACCTCAACAATGCTCCCCCCGCCAAGGATTAGCTGGGTAATATCACGGGTTAGTCCCCCTTGGGCAATCAGCTTGCCGATATCGTATTTACTACGATCAACGAGGCTCAGTAACGGATCTTCATCCACCACGGCAATGGTTGGCATTCTGGTGTCGTTCTGCTCAAAGATGTTATGCGGCAATGGTAGATAAGCATGCGTATAAATCCTGATCGCTGCGTTCTCCTGAAACTGTTTGGCGTAACGACACTTCCCATAGTACTCACATTGACCGACAACCTGACGCTTATCGTCGAAAATAATGCAGACATGGGCCTGTACGGACTTAATGCCTTTCTCGTATAACCGTTCCACCAGATCCCACTTCTCACACATCCGTTCCCCTTCATTGAGTTCATAAGTACGTCCGTAGATCATGGTCGCCTGACCACCCAGCTTGATCACCATCTTGGCGATCTGTTGACAAAGCCTGACCGAGGGTGCATAGATATCGGCAACGATTTTCTGTTCAACAAGTGCTTTGAGCATTTCCGAAGTCTTGCCGAGCCCGGCAGCTGCTTTAAGCAGCTTTTGCACTGACCACCTCTTGAACAAACTGGCGGAGCTTCTTCTTGGCCTGATTGAGTGTCATCACCTTCGGGTTACGATCTGGCTCCAGGCCCTCAAACAGCTTTTGCTGTGCATGCAGCTTTTCTCTGGCACCGAGGATCATGCTGTCCAGTGAGGGGTCGCTGACGACACGCTCAACGTACTGTGGTGGGTGTTTGGACGCATCC
This sequence comes from uncultured Gammaproteobacteria bacterium, assembly GCA_965372385.1. Taxonomy (GTDB): domain Bacteria; phylum Pseudomonadota; class Gammaproteobacteria; order Chromatiales; family Chromatiaceae; genus JASJBU01. The sequence continues at coordinate 12,509 of CBDVCD010000042.1, forward strand.
CACTCGGTGTTGGCCGCCTTCTGACGCACCATCACCTTGATCTGGTCATTGTCAATGGTTTTGCCGTGCTGCCGAACAAGATGCCATGTGGCGTGAAGCATGCCCTGATAGCACCCCACTCCCGGCAGATTGTCGCCAATGAGATCTAATGCGCTCTGGTCATCATCTAGCCAGACACCGGAAAATCTAGTGCTGCTGCCGGCAAACTCAGGGATTTTTAGTTCCTGCAAATCGACCAAATCCTTCTCGCCCTGGATAAGCCTGTAGCGGGTCGGGAGAGGGTCGCCACCACCACCTTGAATAATTGGCCGTGCCAGGTAGATTGGTTGCGCCCCACTGTAAATTGAAGCGTCGAGGCTGAGGGCGGGGTCTTGTGACCTGGCCCATATTTTCATACCACAAAGGCTCCACGGCTCTTTCAGCAGAAAGATCAGCCGCAAGCGCAGACTAGAGTAACCATCATTATCCGTGTAAGGCTTCTGGCTGGAGGTAAAGGAGTACCAGACCGTTGAAGATGCAAACGGTTCTCCAAGCACATTCAGGACAGCCTGAATACACTCCAGTGGATCTTCCGCTGCAGTGAAACCTGGTACTTTAAATCCATCCACATCAAGTGGCAGGACGTAGCTGGTACCAGCGATCAATGTAGGCTTGTCGCCATCGCGTTCATGCTTTAACCGACGATGAGGCTTGCCGTCTAAGGTTTCTGGTACCGGAGTGCCAAGCACAATGAACTGTTTGTCATTGTCTGCTATCCGATTGAGGGTATGTTCCAGTTCACTCCAGCGATTGAAAGTTGCTTCGTAAAAACGGAAATATTTTCCGGCGTTGTATGGTTCAACCGAAACACATTTTTGATCGATGATCTTTGTCGCACGATGGGTAGAGGATGTCTGTAGGACTGTTATCTCCATCAGATATTCTCCATATTTCGCTGTTTGCTGCATTGACAAGAGGTATTACCGGTTCGTTTGCCAATGCCCGGAAATCGATGCAGCTTACCGGGCTTGATAACATTGGGCGGTTCCAGCCAAGTGGCCCGGATCAGTTCTAGGTCCGTGCGACTGAGCAGCACATCATTGAAATCCATACCCCTTGTCGGTCGGGCAATGCATACATGACGGCCCTCGCGCTTCCAGCGCCTTGCGGCATCGAGCGCCGCCGCTTCGCCGGGCTCGTCGCCATCGGCCAGGACGATTACGTCGCGAACTTCGGCGGGCAGTTCCAGGGTACGCAGTTCGGAGGTCGACAACGCAGCCCAAGCGGGTCGACCTGTGGCCTCCATAGCGGCAAGGCAGGTCTCGATTCCCTCGCCAACCATCAAAGACTGTTCAGCGACTGCGAGCCGCACCGCGCCACCGCGACAGGGTCCGAGCATCATCTTCTGCGGATCGACCGGTGCCTTGCCAGTGCCTTCGCACGAAAGAAAGGTGCGGTGGACAGCCAACGGCAAATCATCAGTCCCGCGGGTGATGAGCGCAACCAGCCCAGGCCACATGCCCCCAGTTGGATGCTTGAGCCTAGGGTGGAAACGGAGGGCTCTGGCAATGATTTCAGCATTCATTACTCACGCCCTCCTAATAGCAGGAGCATCCACACAATCAGCGGTTGCGCTTGTGCAGGTGCAGTTCTTTTTTCGGGACCACTCCGCCAAGACGGAGAAGAATCCAGAAAGATTCTCGGTGATCTCGCGTGCGTCCTCTTTGGAAAGTTTGCGTGGTGTTCGTGGTTGCCAGACGGCAATGGTTTGTTCGGTCAGTTCCTGTTTCGTCATTCGCATCGGTGGTCACAGAAGGCTGCACCCTTGCGGATGCCGCGACTCCTCCAGCCCTCCACCTCGGAATCACACCGATGGCGAGTGACATAATATTCATATCGATCGCGCCCCAGTCTCAGGGGTCGCTATACAACGAGGGTCTGCTACTTGAGTTCTTCCTCCGGAATAATGAAACGGTGATTCTTGCCGGCCTTGATGGTAAGACCCCGCTTTCCACTTTTTACAATTTCACCAGCGACGGTCAGCTCAAAAAAGCCATGTTGCAGACCGTCGCGCACTTCACGGGTCAGCCGTTCCATCGCCTGCTCGAGCGCCGTTGTATTTCTATTCGTCGATGTCACGCCGTTCACTGCCCTCACGCTAAAAGTTGTGGATCAATGCCTTAAGATCCTTTATCGCCGCAGAATATGCCAGCGGCCGCACCGTTCCCTCGTTGTTGAAGAAGGCCAGCATGGCGTCCTGGCGATCGGCTCGATCCTCGAACCGAAACACGGAACGCGAGCCTTCTCGCCTGATGCCGACGAGCCGGTAGCTGTCGAAGCGGAGATAGCAGGCGAGGTAGAAATCCGTCGTCTCAAAGACGTCTTCCCTGCTGGCCTGCTCGTGCTCTGACACTTGTCTTATCCGGTGTTGATTTAACACTAAACACTCTCCTCAAAAAAATTCGCCCGCTAATATCTTGCGAACAAGTCCTGCTCGACAGGATGGTCGATCAGCAAGAGCCCGAGGTTCTCAAGGCGAATACGCATGGCCTGGTTCGAGGCGCGGAACATCGTCGCAAATTCCCGAGCCACGGTCTCGAAGGCATAGATATGAGGTTCAAGCGTCTTCTCGAGTGCGTTGCGCAGGATCATCCCAACTGGCCTCATTCCTCGATATTCTGATCGTTGGGTCCATTGCTGCTCGGCGACGTCCGCGTACACGATGGGTTTCAGGCTGCCAAAGCGACGCATCCAAGCATCAAGCACGAACTGCCTGGGCATCAAGGTGCACGATGAGAAATAATCCGCTTGCCACTCGATTCTCTCTTTGGCCTGGCTGGTTCGGCAGATGACCGTCGGCCGTGATTCGCCGTCCGCGAACATTGCGGCCTGTGCCCCAGCATTTACTAGATAAGAACGATGAAGGCGCCAGTGGCCGATCTCGTGGCCAACGCTGAAGTGGTAGCGACCCTCCATTTCCGGGTGCTCTTCAGGTTCCAGGCTCTGGTCGATGAATACCTCGCGCCTGTCCGCCCAGAGCGCGCCGAGTACGTCCGGAACTCCCAAAACGGCTTGGAGGTCGTCGAAGTCAAGGGACAGGCCCAGGTGCAGCTCGAGGATATCTTCTGCGGGCACGGGAATCTGAATTGGTTTGCCCAACTCGTGGAAATACGCCTCCAGGAGGCCCAGTGCGTCGCGCTCGATCTGCTGTTCGGAAAGGTACTTAACTTTTATGGTCATTTCATCTGCATCCGTCTTTCGTGCATGTATCGTAGACTTGGAACTGCTCAGGTTCCTTCTTCTTTCTTGAGGCGCCACGCCTCCTCGGCCAACCGTTGCATCTCCTCTGCAGACAATCCGTTCGCTGCCCGCAGGAAGGTCGCCATCTCGCGCGGGTGGCGCTGGATGATGTCGGCCAGGTCCGACGACACACGGCCAGCCAGCGCGAGCAGTTCGTCGGCGTCCTGGCCCAGAGCCGCAGCGATGGCCCTGATCTTCTCCTCGCTCGGCGGATTGAACTCGTCGCGCTCGACTTTGGACAGGTACGTCGGGCTCATCCCAACCATCTGCGCGAACTTGCGCAGACCGATCTTCCGTCCCTCTCTAAGCCGCCGCACGGTCGCACCGAAGCTGCCACCCTCATCGCTCATGTTTACCTCCTCTGGCTGTGCTCTGTAGCATAAACACTAAACAGCCTTTATGCAAGTCTGATTTCAATATATTGTGTTTAACATGATGCTCAACCACTATATGCAGAGTAACGTGGCTTGACTATCTGCGGTATCTCACCCCCGATAAACACTGTCACCGAAGGTATCCCGATACTGACACCCTGGAAAAACCTGAGTCACTACTGACTGACGCGGGCAGCTGGTCCAGAATTGATGCAGGTTTCTGGCCGAATTTGCGATTGACGGGCGAGTGATGTGTTAGATAGAACACCCGGACCTCATGACAACCCAAGAACACCCATCCACTTGATCGCGGTAGGATTAGCTGAATAGTTACAAAATTGGAAATGTTCAATGAGTGAAATCCAAAAGTCGTTAATTCGAGAATACGGTAAAGCCGCTGCGACTCTAGTATGTGAGAGAACGATAACTAAATTGGAGGAGATCAAGGATACTTTGTCTGGTGATGATTCTCCCCTTGAAAATGCCTGGGAAGAAATTTGTTGCCAAGTTCAAGGTGAAGAAAGTATTTTCTGGGATACATATCAGGATTTAATGCACGATAGCGTACTGGGCATTCTCGACCAGTTGCCGCATCGTGATATCGCCGCTCTATGGTTGCAGACCGAAGAAGGCTGGGAGTGGCATTATGATCAAGAGACGGAAGAAGAACAGTCCCCTTTGAGCCTACGTGGTAAGAACGCATCGTCTATCCCAATAAACCACGATGAGGTAGTCAGCTATATCGTGAGGCAGTTTGTTTTATCCTCCGCACAGAATTTCACCAACCTAAACATTGAAGTCTTCCTGGATGGCGGCGATGCGAACGAGGCTAACAAAAGACGGCTTGTGGATTTGATGCCGCTGGATACGACAGTTACAGACCTTTGGGACTGGGACATTCATTTTGAGGATAAGTCTTTTGATGACATTGAAAGCGTGGCTTTTTGCACAAATGACGAGATCAAAAAATATTCGGAATGCCTCGCTGAAGATTTTGAGTTCTGGATAGACGAATACGATCTCGACTATGACCAAGATAAGTGGGAAACTCCTGATGCCTTCTCCACCTGGATCAAAT
>CBDVCD010000043.1:0-17199 GCA_965372385.1 uncultured Gammaproteobacteria bacterium
CCTATTGGGTGAGCAACGCTACACCGCGAATGGCACACTTGTGGCGGCACATGGCCGGTTCATGTTCCGGACGGAACCGGCATTTCCCACATCCATGTGGGGCAGCTGCGTTACAACTCCTTGGAATAGAATAACTATTCCGCGTCGTTGTGCGCTGTGTATGGACGCACGAGTGTCGCGGGCACAGGATGTGCTGGAGCGACCCTTGCCCTGCACCACCACAAGCGCACCCTTCACGGTGTTCAACTGAGGATTCTAGGTTTACATTTACTTACTCCCCTTGCTCAGGCGGAAAGTTTTATTGAGAGCCTTGGGGCAGTGTGAAGGGTGATCTGGCTGGATTCTTTCAGAAGGGCGTCAGGTAGAACATTAAGAAAACATTTGAATTCATGGAGGCAGAAACGCTACCCAAAAAAAAAGGGCCTACACCTATGTGATGTAAGCCATTGATTTATTTAGCTCCCTTGGGCAGGTTCGAACTGCCGAACCCATGATGCAGAGCATGTATAGGGCGGACATTAGTGTAGGTGGCAGTGTAGGTTATTCATGATATCACCGTCTATCGCCTGATATATGTGGAACATTCACCGCTGCATCATGGGTGTATGCTGGCTCTGCTTGCCCTTGCCTCTGCTGGTCTCTTGTGGGGTAGCTTGAGTAGTGGAACTGGTCATCGAGGAATAAGCAAGGAGTTGATCAGGTGTTGAATCTTAACGTTCCTGATCTCTCTTTGCACTGCAGATTCTAGGATTATGGTTGCCCGGTAGCCTCTGTATCTTTTAACATTCGCTTGAATTCAGGATGGTTATACAAAAGTTCATGCCCTGCATCGATCAGCTCCCCAACCACATTCGGCTCCAGGGCAAAGTCCGTGGGTACCGAAGTGAGCCGGTCTCTCAGGACTGGGTCGGAGATATCCTCGAGGCGGAGTTCAATGAGGTAGATCTCCGGCGTCTTACACTTGCTTAAGCCATGGCATTTGTGCCTTTCTATCTCACTGCGCCAGCCTGCCAGATTGCTGCGCAGATACTCCAGGGTTTCGAAATTATTGTTGACCAGAGGTGTGGTGGTTGCCGCGTCCAGCACGGCCATGGTGGGTGGAGTGTCAGCTGACTGCTCCCATTTGGATGGCAGCAGGGCGGAGGCATCCACCGAGATCAGTACGATATTCCGGGTCTCCTCCAGCTTGAATCTTTGCAGGGTGTTCCAGAGCCCGCCCTCGATCACGATGTAGTCCATCACGGCCCGCAGGCCAAGATTGTCCGCCAGGCCGCCATCCACCAGATGGATGTAGGGGTGTGCCTCCCGCTCCAGATAGGTATTCAGATTGCTGGCGATGCGGTAACGACGGTTGTGGATTCCCTTCTCCTGCAGGCCCTTCTGCAGCCACTGAGGCGGGGTGTAATCACACCTGCCGGCATGATTGGTCAGGGTGACCGGGGAGAAGATCAGCGGCACGGCACTGGATGCCGCCACCGCCCGGGAGACCGGGAACTGTTCGATATCCGAGCAGATCAATGCGAACTGATCCGTGGTGAAGCCGAACTGCCCTCCCTTGAACAGGTCGGTGGCGTTGATCCGTACAAACGGGCCATCGGCGTCGAGCAGCTGATCAAGGGTAGCCGAGCCAAACAGTTGCTGGCTGAAATACTCGTCCAGCACATCGCCTTTGCCGAAGGTCTCCGAGCTGAGACGGGTCAGGGTGCTTGCCGTCAGGATGATATCCTTCAACTCCGCACGCACGTCGCGCTGCAGAAAATCCGCACGGAAATCGGTGAACAGGCGCTCGCCGAACAGGCCAAAATAGGCTGCTGTAATGCTGCCACCCGAAACGGCCGAGATCATATCGATCTCTTCGAGCAACCGTTGTTTGCCCATTTTCGTTGCCAGTGGCGTCTCTTTCAGTGCCTCCAGGACGCCATAGGCCAGTGCGGCAGCACGGCTGCCACCACCGGAGAATGTCAGTACCAGGAGTATCTCGCCACTGCCGTGGGTCTGTAAGCCCGACAGGGTCTTGTTGGCATCCACATGGGTGATTGGCGCATTCTCCGGAAAACGTTCAGCCATGCCGGCGCAGCCTGCAAGCAGTAGGCTAAATAACCAGTGGGCTGAAAGGCTAATGACTCTGTTCATGTGTGGCGTTTAGTCCTGTTTGAATCGGTATTTTAAACCAGTTATTGACGAATGGCTTTGCTGATGTCACAAATGCCTGAAACAAGTGGCAAGTGTGGGTTTTCGGGTAGTGGTGTCCCCATTGCCTTCTCTGAACGATGAAGCCTCTGGACTCTGATTGTCTGATGCATCAGGGGTATCTCGACAGGCTGTGTAGGCGACCTACAGGGACGTAGGAAGGTAGAACAACGCAGGAGCAGTTGTCGAAGCGGTTGTCGGAGCAGGCCATGCCCGCGAAGGTTGCTGGGTACGACCCTGCCGTAGCGCTCCAACCGGCACATGAATCGCACCCATGGGGACGCTCCTGCAAATCAGTCCAGGTAGGATGTGGTGAGCTTGGGCGCCCCGAAGGAAGTGCCCTTGGGGTAAACCGCATCGTTCGTGAGTTTTCCGGTTGATGCGGTGCGTGCCTTACCGCATCCTACACACTGGAAACCAACAAATAATATAACAGGTAGTTAATCATGGATTTCACCGCACTGACTGCGCTCCTCGCACCGGCATTACCCTTTCTCGTGAAGGGCGGGGAAAAGCTGGCGGAGATGACCGCGGAGAAGATCGGTGGAGCAGCGCCCGAACTGATCAAGAGCATCTGGGAGCGGTTGCATGGAGCAATCGAAAAGAGCCCTGCGGCGCAGGAGATTGTGCAGGATCTTGCAGCGTCCCCGGATGATGAAGATCATCAGGCAGCACTGAGAGGTAAGCTGAAAAAGATCCTGCAGGCGGATGATGAGCTGGCCCAGCAGCTTGCCGGGCTGATGCAGGAGGTCGCGCAGAAAACGGCAAACCAAGCTCAACAACTAGGTGGTGGTGCTATCGCCCAGGCGGCCGAAAATGCCGTGTCGGCAACGAATGGGGCTGTCGGTGTTGGCAAGGATGTGTATGGCAACATTAATGTCCTGAATATCGAGGCCGGTGCAATCACCCCGGAGCAGTTGTGGGAAAAAATTGGCAAAGCAAAACCCTCAGTAGATCTGGATCAGGTCACCTCCCGCTATCTGCAGAATCTGCTGGACCGCTATCAGTTCCTCGACTTCCGCGGCATGGGCATCTCAGACCGGATACCGCTCAAGCTCCCTCTGCTGCAGATGTATGTGCCGCTCAAGGCGCGCAGCGAAACCCCGGAAGGGGATACCTGGTCCCGTGAGATGCGCATTGCCGGCCGCAAGGCCAGCCAGCAGGAGTGCGAGGCAATGGGGGAGCGCCTGAGCGATCCCCAGCCACTGCTTCAGTTGATGCGGAAAAACGACGGTCTGATTATTCTCGGTGATCCCGGCGCCGGTAAGACCACCTTTCTCAAGTTCCTGACTCTGACCCTGGCGACCGGTCAGGGTAAGGTTATAGGTCTCTCTCAGCGGCTTCCTGTATTGGTCCCCCTGTCAGCCTATGCCAACGTACTGGCGGAAAACGACATTCCGTTGCATCGATTCATCGCCCGCTATTACGAAGAGCGGGGGGTCGAACTGCCACTCGGTGAGCTGTTGGAACATGCCCTGAAAACAGGCGGTGTGTTGCTGCTGTTGGATGGCCTGGACGAGGTGAAAGACCTCAGCCGTCGGCATCTTGTGGTGGAACGGGTGGTCGATTTCTTTACCTTTCATCGGCGCGCCGGTAACAAGTTCCTCATTACCAGCCGGCTGGTGGGTTATCCGGAGGTACGGCCAGCGGTCGAAGGGCTGGCTGAATGCACCCTGGTGGATCTGGACGACGAAGAGATCGAGGCGTTTATCAAAAAATGGACCATCGCCCTGGAGCAGGCGGCCCAGGGTGCAACCCAGGTGGCTGAATTCGATGCCGCACAGGAACGCGACGAACTGCTGGCCTCGGTCAGGCACAATCCCGGGGTACGGGCATTGGCGGCGAACCCGCTGCTGCTGACGATACTGGCGCTGATGAAACGTCAGGGCATCACCCTGCCGGAACGGCGCGTGGAACTCTATCAGAAATATGTGGAGACCCTGCTGTATAACTGGAACCAGGCGCGCAGTCTGGCCGGGCGGGAGAGTCATCGGCTGGAGGTGCGCGAAACCCTGCGCATCCTGGCGCCGCTGGCCCTCTGGATGCACCGCACCTCGCCCGGGGTGGGCTTGGTGAAGGAGGGCGAACTGCACCGGGAGCTGGAACAGATCTGCCACAACCGCGGAGCGCAAGATCCAGCATTGGAAGCTGAGACTTTTCTGCGGGATGTGCGGGAGCACTCGGGGCTGCTGCTGGACCGGGGCGGACGCCAGTACGGCTTTATCCATCTCACCTTCCAGGAGTACCTGGCCGGTGTGGCCCTGGCCCAGCTGGGGCAGCAGGGCATGGAGCCCGTAGTAAAAGAGTTGGTTGCCCATCTGGCGGACGACAACTGGCATGAGGTCAGTCTGCTGTGTATCGGATTCATCAGCATCATCCAGCAACGGGACGAGGCGGCCGGCGCGGTGCTGGAGGCATTGTTGGAGCAGGCTGACAATACCGGTGAAGCGGCCATCCTGGCGGGTGAGGCCGTGAATGATGTGGGCAATGAAGGCGTGCCACTGCATAGCAGGGAGCAGGTCAGCCAAGCACTGCTGGCAACCCTGCGCAATGACCAGGAGATCTCCGCCCCAAGGAGGGCCGAGGCGGGCAAGGTATTGGGCGAGATAGGTGATCCTCGGGTCGAAGTGACAACCCTTGAGCAGATGGAGTTCTGTCTGGTGGCTCCCGGTCCCTTTATGCTGGGCAGCCAAGCGGGTGATCAAGATGCTTATGGGGATGAACTACCTCAACAGCAATATGATATCAGCTATCCCTACTGGATCGCCCACTACCCGGTGACAGTGGCTCAGATTAAGGTCTTTGTCAGGGAAACGGGTTTTGCTCTGGGTGACCCTGATGTCATCAGCGAATCCCCCAATCAGCCGGTACGCTGGGTGAGCTGGCATGAAGCTCTGGCCTTCTGCCAATGGCTGACCGAGTCCTGGCGAGCGCAAGGTTGGATCGACAGAGATCACAGGGTGACTCTGCCCTCCGAGGTGGAGTGGGAGAAGGCAGCCAGAGGCGGTATAGCGATACCTGAGCATCCCCTGATCCAACCAGTTGCCTCACTGGGCAATACGGTTTCGCTGGTGGAAAATAAGAAACCGAGCCGGGTCTATCCCTGGGGCAATGAGCCGGATACCGATCGGGCCAATTTCGATATGGAAATAGGGCAACCCAATTCAGTGGGTTGTTATCCTGCTGGTCGGTCTCCTTATGGTTGTGAGGAGCTGAGTGGCAATCTGTTGGAGTGGACCCGGAGCAAATGGGCGGACTATCCCTATCCAGCGGATGAGAAGAAGCTCAGGGAGAGAGAGGCCCTCTCAGGTAATGACCGCCGGGTGTTGCGCGGCGGGGCGTTCTACGGCGGTTCGTGGAGCGTCCGCTGTGCCTGTCGCGACCACGACGATCCCGTCGGCCGTGACGACGGCTTTGGGTTTCGGGTAGTGGTGTCCCCATCGCCTTCTCTGAACGATGATGCCTCTGAACTCTGAAGTTTTATGTCAGGTCGCTATCTCGACATGCTTACAGCAGATGAGTACCATGCGCGCTACTATGACTCAGACGGAAATGCCGATCTTCACCCGGACCTTTGACCTGCTCAGTTGGTTGCTGCCGGTGACCAACCATTTTCCTCGGGCGCATCGGCATACCTATTCCAGCCGCCTGCTGGATGCAGCTTTTGACCTGCGGGAGCATCTGGAAGAGGCCAACCTACGCCGAGGCGGGGCCAGGCGCGAAAGATTGGTAAAGGCAGACGAGTCCCTGGCCAAGCTGCGCCTCTATCTGCGTCTGGCCCGCCGCTGGGACTGGCTCTCCGCCGGCCAGTATGAGCACGTGGCTAGGATGCTGGTAGAGATCGGCCGCCTGCTCGGTGGCTGGATGAAAGCGAGTCATGCATGAGCAATCACTGGTCGATCAATGTGTCGTCCGGAGTTGCGGGGACAGGTTCGAAGCACCGCCCGCCGGGTGTTGCGCGGCGGGGCGTTCAACAACAATTCGAGGAACGTCCGCTGTGCCTATCGCAACAACAACGATCCCGACAACCGTAACAACAACATTGGGTTTCGGGTAGTGGTGTCCACACTCTTCTATAACTCCAGAATGGCCTGGCGGCGCAACGACGCTACCGGGACGAGGAGAATGGCGGAACCTGTTCCTGGCCGCGTCCCGCTGATCCCGGGCCGGGCAAATAGCAACCAACCTACCCCCTGGATTTCGGTCCTGGGGTAGGTTTTTTTCCTCTCTTGTTATCCTTCAATGAACTGAAGACCTGGCAGAATCTGTTGTTGGCCTATCAGAAGGCGAGCAAGGGCAAACGTAGCCGCTGTGATGTTGCCCTGTTTGAATACAACCTCGAAGCAGAAATCCTGCAATTACAGGGTGAACTGCGTGAGCGGAGCTACCGGCCGGGACCCTATGCCAGTTTCCATATCCATGAACCCAAACGTCGCCTGATCAGTGCTGCCCCCTTTCGGGACCGGGTGGTGCACCACGCCCTGTGCAACATCATCGAGCCTGATTTTGAACGCAGTTTTGTGGCCGACAGCTTCGCCAACCGGCTTGGCAAGGGTACCCATCGCGCGCTCGACCAGGCTCAGCGCTACAGCCGATGCCATCGCTATGTCTTGCAGCTGGACGTGCGGCAGTTTTTTCCCAGTATCGATCATGCGATTCTGTTCCAGGCGCTGAGCCGGAAGATCACCGACCCGGATATTCTTTGGCTCATCGAACGGATACTCGCAAGTGGTCATGCTGTTTTCGATAAGGAGTACCGCATGGTCTATTTTACGGGCGATGATCTGTTTGCCGTCAATCGTCCCCGGGGTCTGCCGATCGGTAATCTCACCAGTCAGTTCTGGGCCAATGTCTATCTGAATGGGCTGGACCATTTCGTCAAACGTGAATTGCGCTGCCCCGGGTATGTGCGTTACGTCGATGATCTGCTGTTGTTCGGCAACGATAAGGCCGATCTCTGGAACTGGAAAGAGCGGCTCGAACAGCGTTTCGCATCCCTGCGGCTCACCATCCATCCAGGGGCACATCCTCGACTGGTCAGCGAGGGCATACCCTTTCTGGGGTTTATGGTTTTTCCTGACAAACGGCGTCTCAAACGCCGCAAAGGGATCAATTTCCAGCGTCGCTTGCATGGGATGTTGAAGACTTTTACAGGTGATGAGGCATCGGCACAGCAGATCGCATCCAGTGTTGACGGCTGGCTGAATCATGTCCGTTACGCCAATACCGTTGGTCTGATGAACAGTCTGCTAAAACCAGTTCCGTTGGATGTGCGGCAGTTGTTACACTCTGAACTAACGAAAGGCTTGTAGGAGCGGGCCATGCCCGCGAGTGTTTGTGGGTATGATCTTGCCGTAGCACCCTGTCAGATACCCTGTTCGCGCCCATGGGGACGCTCCTACAAATCAGTTCATGTAGGATGTGGTGAGCTTGCGAACCGCATCAATCGTGCGTTTTCCAGTTGATGCGGTGCGTGCCTTACCGCATCCTACACACTGGAAACCAACAAATAATATTCCAGGTGGTTAATCATGGATTTCACTGCTCTGACTGCACTGCTCGCGCCTGCCTTGCCCTATCTGGTAAAGGGCGGGGAAAAGCTGGCGGAGATGACCGCGGAGAAGATCAGTGGGACAGCACCTGAACTGATCAAGCAAATCTGGGAACGGTTACGCGGAACGATCGACAAGAGTCCCGCGGCAAAGGAGATTGTGGCGGATCTTGCTGAATCGCCGGATGATGAAGGGTATCAGGTGGCATTCCAAAGCAAGCTGAAAAAGATCCTGGCTGCGGATGAAGAACTTGCGCAACAGCTCACCGAACTGTTGCAGGAGGCCGGAAAACAAACGAATTACCATGCCGAACTGCATGGGGAAGGGGCCATTGGACAGGGCGAGAATGTTGTCGTAGCCGGCAAAGGCGGAGTCGCGGTCGGCGGCAATGTGCACGGCGGAATCAACATCGGTGGTAAACCAGACAAGGATTGATATGAGCAGGGATGAGGATCTCAAGGCGGAGCTGGAGCAGGTAAATAAAGCGCTTCATTTACAGGAGAGTCTCAAAGAGTCGCTCTCGGATGAGCTGTATGAACAACTCGTCTCACCCCTCAAGAGAAAGCTGACGGACCTGAAAAACCTCCTTGCAGGCTCGGGTGCTATCGCTCAGGGGAATGGCGCCACTGCCGCAGGGGCTGGTGGGGTGGCTGTGGGTGGCGACGTGCATGGTGATGTAACCATCAATAAGATCGTTCCCTCGGCGACACCCGTGCAGGATCTGCGCAACGCCTATCTGAACCGGATCATGCAAACCAGCGGCACTCTTTCGCTGGCGGGTGTCGATCCGGCGCTGGTGAGGCGCAGGGATGCGGAGGCCCGCCTCAGCCTGAATGCGGTCTATACCGCCTTGCTGACACTCTCCAGCAGAGAAAAGGACCATGCAAAGCTGCATGGGCAGGAATCGTTGGGTGAGGAAGAACGCCGTCTCTCCGCCCTGGAGCAGTTGAACCTCAGCTCACATCTGGTGCTGCAGGGTGATCCCGGCAGCGGCAAGAGCACCTTTGCCAATTTCGTGGCCTTGTGCCTGGCGGGAGAGGCGCTGGACGATCCGGACATCAACCTGCAGCGACTGACGGAACCCCTGCCCGGTGAAGATGCTAATGAACAGGAGGAACCACAGCCTCAGCCCTGGAAACAGGGCGCACTGTTACCGGTATTGGTGGTGTTGCGCGATTTTGCGGCAACCGGTTTGCAGAAGAGTGGAAAACCCGCAACTGCACAGCACCTCTGGGACTTCCTGGAAGCGAGACTCGAACAGGCCACATTAGGGGATTTTGCGCCGCACCTCAGGAATGAGCTGCTGGACCAGGGTGGCCTGATCCTGCTGGATGGCCTGGATGAGGTCCCTGAGTCGGAACAACGCCGTGAACAGGTCAAACAGGCGGTGGAGGATTTCGTCAGTGTGTACCACAAGTGCCGCTTTCTGGTCACCAGTCGCACCTACGCCTATCAGAACCAGGGCTGGCGTTTACAGGGGTTCGATGAGGCGATCCTGGCCCCGTTGAGCGATGGACAGATCCGGCGCTTCGTCAGCCGCTGGTACGAGCATGCGGCGGCGTTGGGTCATCTCAGCAGCAGCGATGCGGCTGGAAGGGCGGAATTGCTCAAGCAGGCGATCTTTGGACGGGGACGGCTGCGTGGTCTGGCGCAGCGGCCCTTGCTGCTGACCCTGATGGCGAGCCTGCATGCCTGGCGCGGTGGTAATCTGCCGGAAAAGCGCGAACGTCTGTATGCGGACACGGTGGACCTGCTGTTGGACTTCTGGGAACAACGGCAGGTCAAGCGCAACGAACAGGGTGAACCGATCCTGATCCAGCCCAGTCTGGCGGAGTGGTTGAACACTGATCAGGAGCAGGTGCGCAAGGTGCTTGAGGAGCTGGCTTACCAGGCCCATGCCTCGCAGCCCGATCTGGAAGGCACCGCCGACCTCTCCGAAGGCGAACTGGTCAACGGATTGCTGGAGGTGAGCCCAGACCCGAACATCAAACCCAAACTGCTGATTGAGTATCTGCGGGACCGGGCCGGTCTGCTGCTGCCCAGAGGGGTGGGCGTCTATACCTTTCCCCATCGCAGTTTTCAGGAATATCTGGCGGCCTGCTATCTGACCAACAACGATTTCCCCGAGGAGATGGCACGGCTGGCCCGGCAGGACCCGGACCGCTGGCGTGAGGTGGCACTGCTGGCCGGGGCCAAGGCGGCCCGGGGCCCCAGCTCCATTGCCTGGCAATTGGCGCACGAACTCTGTTTCCGCGAGTTGGAGGATGACAAGGTCACAGCGGACGATGTCTGGGGGGCGCAGATCGCCGCCCGCATCCTGGTTGAGACGGTGGATCTTGCCAAGCTGAGTGACGCCAACCGGCAACGGCTTGATCTGGTCCAGCGTTGGCTTTTGAGCCTGATAGATGATGATGTCCTGCCACCTATTGAACGGGCAGAGGCGGGGGAGAACCTGGCCGTGCTAGGCGATCCCCGCTTCGATCCACAACACTGGCATCTGCCGGATGAGCCGCTGCTTGGTTTTGTGGAGATCCCGGCGGGTAGTTTTCTCATGGGCAGTGACAAACAGGATGACTCTGATGCTTTTGAATGGGAGTTGGAGCAGCATGAAGTCTTACTGCCCACTTATTACCTGGCCCGTTGGCCGGTGACCGTCGCGCAGTTTGGCAGCTTTCTCGATGAAAGCTGTTATCAGCTGTTGATGGCTGTCGAAAACCGCGTAAATATGGCGAACACTGTTTAGGTGGGTTGACATTTCTCAGGCATCTGCTAGCTCAAGCTAAGACAGCGCAGCAAGCTCATGGCGGCCAGTAATTTGTATGGCCGTCTGTGGGTCAAGGAGGAGTCCCGAGCTTGCGAGGGAAGCTCCTTGAGGCTCAGGTGGCCATACGAAACAATATGCCATGAGTTTGCTGCGCGACCCCCCGCAGTTTTATTCGCCAGATTCAGGCGGTTTTACGCCGCCGTTAACAATCAGCCAGCTGATCAGAGCTGCCGCGAGGGTGGTTTAAATATGCCGGTCAACTACGTCACCTGGCACGATGCCCTGGCCTACTGCGATTGGCTGCAACCGCAGCTCAGGAGGTTGGCTGCACAAAGGCTTGCTGGAGGAGAAGAGACAACCGACGCAGAGCTGAGATTCTGGCAGGGGCTCTCCGAGGGTGCACTGCAGGTTTCGCTGCCTTCCGAGGCAGAGTGGGAAAGGGCCGCCCGAGGTGAGGATGGACGCCTCTTCCCCTGGGGCAATCAGGCAGATCCCAATCATGCCAACTACAGTGACTCAGGCCTCGGTGATAGAAGCCCGGTGGGTTGTTTCCCCCTGGGGACCAGTCCCCTGGGTTGTGAGGAGATGAGTGGTAACCTGTGGGAGTGGACCCGGAGCCGATGGGGGGAGTATCCCTATCCAGCGGATGAGAGGCAACGCAGGGAGAGAGAGGCCCTCTCTGGCCCCGCCCGCCGGGTGTTGCGCGGCGGGGCGTTCAACGGCAGTTCGGGGGACGTCCGCTGTGCCTATCGCGACGACTACGATCCCGACAGCCGTAACGACAGCATTGGGTTTCGGGTAGTGGTGTCCCCATCGTTTTCTCTGAACGATGAAGCCTCTGAACTCTGAAGTTTTATGCTCAGTCGGTATCTCGACAGGCTGTGTAGGCGACCTACAGGGACGTAGGAAGGTAGAACAACGCAGGAGCGGTTGTCGGAGCGGGCCATGCCCGCGAAGGTTGGTGGATATAACCTTGCAGTTGCACCCTGTTCAGGACATGATCGCGCCCATGGGGACGCTCCTACAAATCAGTCCACGTAGGATGCGGTGAGCCTGGGTGCCGCATCGTTCGCGTGATTCCCCGATTGATGAGGAGCCTCTTGCACTCATAAATTGTGTAGGTACAATGAAAATATTAAGCGCGGCACTTATCTTCACTAGACTTTGATAGAGTGTAACTTCTCAATAAGCCGGGGCAATTCTTTAATAATCCCCCTCAATCCCCCTTTTTCAAAGGGGGTAGTCAGAAGGTGCCCCGGCTTATTGAGAAGTTACGATAGAGTGCGCTAACTTACTGAATATAGGGCTCAATTACAGCTCTCTCTTGGCCTGCCGAGGGGCAGCTGTAGCCGATAATCTTAATGGCCAGAAAACGAAAGAAGAACCGCAAATCCAGGGCGGGTAGTGCAAATTTGCCGGTTAATCTTTCCCTGGAAGAACTGGAAACACAAGGCAAAAACCTACTACAGGCCGGGAAGTATAGGGAGGCAGTTACTGCCTTCAAAAGTATGCTTCAGCAGGAGAATCGGCCGGAGTGGCTGGAGTCTCTGGCCGAGGCGTATGCAGGGCGCGCCCAGGGGTTGGCGGATAAGGGCATGTTCAAGGAGGCCGCGGTTATCTGGCGTAATCGTGCCGAATCCTGTCATCGATTTCTCGCAAAACCGGCCTATATCGAACTCTTGTTGCAAACCGGTCAGATCGAACCGGCGCTCCAACTGATTCAGCAACAGCGCCGGCAGATCGAAGAGCGGGGTTATCTGCCCAGGCTGCGCATGCTCTGCGCGGTTCAGGTGTTGGCTGGAGAGGAAGCGTTTCTGGACCTGTTCCCCGAAGATGACCCGCTGTGCCGTGATTTTCCTCTCGCTCAGGCGGCCCTGCAGGCCTATTGCAGTGATCGAGATGCCGAAATGGAGCAGCAGTTAAAGGCCATTCCTTTCCGCTCGCCTTATCGGGACTTCAGGCAGGTTTTAAAGGCACTCTCTCTGTTGGAAAGCGACGCCGCTGGCGCTGAAGGCCTGTTGGATCGTGTCGATGCCGGATCGCCTTTTCACCCTTTATGTATTGCGATCAGGGCCAGTCAATTGCCGGGCCAGGAATTTCTGCACCACTACCAAAATATGGGCAAGGCGGAACGCCGCTTTGTCACCGCACTGAAGGGGTGGTCGGCTGAGCAGCTTCGATTGGCCTCGGAACTGTACCAGCTGGGGGGGCGTCCCAATGCGGACAGGTTGTTGCGATTTCTGCTGCGCAACAAGGAGGTCCTGGGAGATGAGTATGTGCGGGAGATCGCGATGCGAATCCTGGTCTTTCAGCCACGGGAAAAGACCGCGGTCATCAAGTCGCTGGGTCAGCTGTCCCGATTTCATCAGGATCGTATCGCTAGCTTGCGTCTGGAGGAAGCTGCACTTCCGCATGAGATCTTCAACGCCTGGTACGATCTCTGTCTGCTACTGGATCAGTCGGAGCAACACCTGGACCCGGAGAACTCTTTGACCGAGGCACTGATTCTGCGCCGCATGACTCGGCAATGGTTAAAGAGCGAGCCACTCAATAAACCGGCTCTGGCTGCCTTGGAGCATGCCCTGAGATGTGATCCGGACGACCAGCCCAGTTATCTGGAACTGATTCGTCTGTATCGCGGGGAACAAAAGCTGAAAGATGCACGCCGCCTGCTGGATGAGGCCCTCTCCCGTTATCCGGAGGATACGCAAGTCTTGACGGAGGCGGTGGAGACGGCGATCGCGAGCAGCGCCTTCAAGAAGGCCACCCGCTATGCGCGCCGAGCCCTGGAGCTCGACCCCATCAACCCCAGGGTGCGGGACATCCTGTTGAATTCCCACCTGGCCCATGCTCGCAAACAGATCCAGCAAAAAAAGCTCACACTGGCGCGCAAGGAACTCGAAGAGGCTGCAAACTGGGCCCGGTCGGACGAGGCCCAGGGCCAGATCGATCTTGTACAGGCTATTCTTGAGCTGAGTGATGGTAACCGAAAGGTGGCTCATCAATGCTTTTTGTCCGGCTTCGAGCGAACGGGTGACGGGCTTGTGGGCCGCTTCCAACTGCTTATGGAAGCGGCGCGAATGGGACGCCCATTGGCCACCGTTCTGAAACAGGCGCAGCTCCCAAAACTCCCGCGACAGGTGACCCAGGAACAGGTGTTGGCGCTGATCCATGCCCTCAGCGAATCGGCGGATGAGGATGAGGATACTCTTTTCGAGGCGCTGGAGTTCCTGGAAGCGCCCCTGAAGAGCGCTGCCAAGCTCGATTTTTCCCAGCCTGAGATGGAGCGCCTATGCGAGACCTGGTCGCGCCTGGAACAGCACGATCTACGCACCCGTTACGCCCGGGCTGCTTTGAAGTGTTGGCCTGACACCCCGGTTTTTGTTTTTCATCAGATTGACGCCAGCCAGGAGATGTTCATTAATCTGTCTGCGCGAGATCGTCAGCAGCTGGAAAGCGCTTATCAGAGTGCGCGCGCGGATGGCGATATGCGCACAGTGCACCGGATTGGCGAGCTGCTGGACGCGGGCATGCGTTTCATCGAGCCAGATGATGCGCCATTCGATCCCTTTGGTTTCGAAGAAAGCTCGGAGAGCCTGCCTGATGGAGAGGAACTGGAACATATCATCAACATGCTAATGGAAAGTATCGGCCCACCGGAGGTCGAGGAGATGAAGCGTGAACTGGGACCGGAAGGGGCGCGCCGCCTGTTGCGGGAAATACTCGGGGGGAATTTCGATCCAGGCAGGCTGGATGATATCCTGGGTGAGTTAGCGCAGCCGATGCCCAGCAAACAGCCTCGCAAGAAGCTAACATAAAGACGACCCAGACCAATTCGACCTATTCTGATGCAAGATCCCTATCTGACACTCGGCGTCGCCCGTGATGCGACCGATGAAATCATTCACCAGGCCTACCTCTCGGCAATCCGCCGCTGCCCGGCGGAGCAGGATCCGGAGGCCTTCCAGTCCATTCGTAGCGCCTACGAGTTGCTCCGGACTAAAAAAACACGTCTGGAATATGCACTGTTCAATACCGATCTGCCAACTCAGGCCGATCTGTTACAGCGGCTCTCGAAGGGCAGACAGCCTCAGCGTCCCGGGGTCGAACTGTTTCGGGAACTGCTCCGATGCGGCCCCTGGGTGGATAAGAAATGATTGACACAGATCTCAAGGAACAGCTGGTCGGGCAATTTCGAGACTATCTGGACGCAGCCACAACCGAGGACGAAGAGCCGCGGGAGGCCTCTGGGGAGATCGATCTGTTTACTCTGTTCACTGAATTGGCCGCGTTGAAAAATGAGGTCAGACTGGAGTCCCGGCAGGTCAAGCAGGCCCTGGATCACTCCCGGGAACTGATCGACGGCCTGCGCGAGAACAACCTCCAGTTCAGTCATGAACTGGCTCGACATCGGCAGGGGGAAGATGAGCTTCGGCAGCTGGCTGAGCGTCCGCTGCTGCTGGAAATTCTGGAATTGAGTGATCGGATCGAGGCCGCTATACAAAGCCTGCGGGAGTATCGGCCGGGCCTGATAGAACGCACGAACAGTAAGAAGGGACGGTTGATCAGCGGTGTCGGCCAGGGGCTGGAGATCACGCAGCGTCGTCTGGATGGACTGCTGGCCCGTTATCAGATCAGTCCGATCCATCCAATGGGGAAACGCCTGGATCCGAATACCATGCGGGTCTGTGGAACAGAACAGAGAGATGACCGGGATGACGGGATGGTGCTGGCCGAGGTTCGCAAGGGTTTCCTGCGCGCCGGCCAGGTGTTGCGTCTGGCCGAGGTTATTGTGAACAAGAAGGAATCCGAATTATGAACGAGATCATCATTGGAATCGACCTGGGCACCACCAATTCCGAGGTCGCAGTCGCCCACGAGGGCAGGGTGGAGGTGCTGGAGGTAAGCAATGGCTCCAGGCTGCTCCCCTCGGTGGTTGGTTTGGCGGATGACGGCGCCCTGTTGGTGGGTGAAGCCGCCTGGAATCAATACAGACTCTACCCGGAGCGGACCGTCCGCTCCATCAAGCGGCGCATGGGCAGTGATCTGAAGGTCGAACTGGGTGGAAAGGAATACACGCCTCAGGAGATCTCCGCGCTGATCCTCAAACGGCTAAAGGCGGTGGCCGAGTCTTATCTTGGTGAGGAGGTGCGCAAGGCGGTCATTACGGTCCCCGCCTATTTTTCAGATGCCCAGCGCCAGGCTACCAAGGATGCGGGAGAGATTGCCGGCCTGGATGTGGCGCGCATTATCAACGAGCCTACGGCGGCTTCGCTGGCCTACGAAAGCAGCAGCAAAGGCCAGAAGCAGATCCTGGTCTATGATCTCGGTGGCGGCACCTTCGATGTGTCCGTGGTGCGGCTGGAAAATGACGTGGTAGAGGTATTGGCCAGCCACGGTAACAATCACCTGGGTGGCGACGACTTCGATCAGAAGATCGTCGAGCATGTGCTGGCGCATATCAAACAGGAACAGGGTCTGGACCCTTCCGGCTCGAAACAGGCCATGGCCCGCATCCTGCGTGCCGCGGAGTCTGCCAAGATTACCCTGTCGGACAATCCCTACGCCATGCTGGAAGAGGAGTACCTGCTGGAGCAGGACGGTGTGCCGGTTCACCTGTCCATGGAACTGGCCCGGGACGACTATGAAGCGATGATCAACCCCTTCATCGATGAGACTCTGATGGCCGCGCATACCGCGCTGGAAGGGGCCGGTGTGAGCGTCTCTCAGTTGGATGAGATCCTGCTGGTGGGGGGGGCTACCCGTACCCCGTTGATCGCTCGGCATCTTGAGAAAGAGCTGGGTCTGCAGCCACGCAGTGATGTGGACCCGGATCTGTGTGTGGCTGCCGGTGCGGCGATGCAGGGGGCGGTGATCGCAGGCGGGTCCGTCTCCAGCGTGCTGGTGGATATCACACCCTATACCTTTGGCACCAGCGCCCTGGCGGAGGTGAAAGGGGAGATGTATCCCTATAATTATGTACCGCTGATTCGAAAGAACAGCGTTATCCCCACCGCCAAGAGCGAGGTCTTTTACACGGCCTTCGATGGCCAGACCCGGGTGGAGGTGATGGTCTACCAGGGGGAGGAGCCAGATGCACTCGACAACACCGAAATCGGGCGTTTTCTGATCGAGGGTCTGGGAGACGTAGGCCACGGCAATCCCATCATCACCACCTTTTCCCTGGACCTCAATGGAATCCTGCATGTCACGGCGAAGGAGAAGGAGACCGGTCTGGAGAAGAGTATTACCATCGACAACGCCATCGCCCGTTTTGAAGAAGAGCAGATGGAGCAGGCCAAGGCCCGCATCGGCCAACTGTTTGAAGGTGAGGTCGTGGCCGATGAGGAGCGCGTGCAGAACCGGGAACTTACCCAGGCCCGGGCTCTGATCGAGAAGGCGGAACGCCTCATGCAGGATGCCAGCGAAGACGACCGGGAGGATCTCGTGGACCTGGTCGAAGGTCTGACGGACGCCATGGGTAGCAACGACCTGCAGGCCATGCAGAATGCCTCGGAAGAGCTCACCGACCTGATCTTCTATTTGGAATCCTGAACCTAGATTCTGCAGTTGACCGCTCCATTCTACTTATAACGAGTTGAATTCATGTGTATTTTGTTCGATAGACCGACACACCTGCTGGGTGAACCACGCTACGAGGTAGATTGCACGTTTTTGGCGGCACATGGCCGG
>CBDVCD010000044.1:0-16785 GCA_965372385.1 uncultured Gammaproteobacteria bacterium
ATGCTTTTTATTTCAGATAGATATGCGAGGGGCAACGGTCGTTTGGGCCTATAGACTGCACCGAACATACCCTGTTCCAAGATAATCAGTAAGTTATTGATTTTACAGGCTCTGAAAATCCCCGTGTCGTTTCCGTCGACAAAATGACCTGATGAACCCGGTTTAATCTTGTTTAACGCCGATACTCGGTTTTTATATAGATGGTACTGATTGTTGTGCCATCCCAGACATAACAATAATGAGGATCTTGAGTGACGGGCTGTAAAATGCAGGGTCGAAACACGGCGATACATTCACCGCCTGGATCACGTACACTGCTATAGGCGATGCCACTTGAGCCTTCGGCGCGTAATTCCTTGGCAAACGATTGCGGAGCCATGTAATGATCCGGTTCGGGATCATAGATATCGACCAATTCATCCTGTTTGCCACGAATATCATGGAGGTTAGCATCGATATTTGACGCATAGCTTCGCATATCAAGCTCGATTGGGGATTCATTTGTGGCGGTAAGGAACCGGATCCGATGAAAACAGGTTTCTGTGATGGCAGTGCCAATACTCGTGGCCGCGTAATATATGCCGTAGCTTCCATCGGTAAATCGGCTGCCTTCTGGGTTTAAGTGGGTGAAAGCGGCCATGATCGGAGTGGTTCCTTCACCAGTAATCCGGTCTTCTTCAGGCACAAGGGAAATATCGCCGGTTTCTTCACGCAGACGATCATTGGTGATGCTTTCAATGGTAAATAGAATCTCCAGATCTTCTGCATGGGCGACCCGGTCGAATAGACCCATAGGCGGAAAGCGACTGGATATCAGCCGCCATGAGGGCATCCAGTTAATACGGCTGAGCTTTGGTGTCACGACCAGCCACGCTGTGCATCCAGGTACTGACGTACAACATAGAGATCGGCAACATTGCCAGAGAGCATCCGCTCCAGCGCTGAGCGCCCGCCAAAAGGCGTTGCGGCATTGGGTCGGTGAATCCAGCCATCAGCCGACTCTGCCTTTGGCAGGACGATCTGTAATGCCTTGTAGATGCCAAAGATATAAGACAGACGCTCTAGCTTCTCTTTGGTGAGGCGCGCACTTTCCGGGTCACGTTTCCATTTGAAATAGGTACTGCGTGTGCGCTCATCAAAGCCGAGCAACGTCATGGCCTGTACAGCGTTCAAATTCCAATCACTGGCAATGTTAAAGAATGTCCGCAAGGCTGCGCCGGCAGTCTTTGCCGGATCTAATGCCAGATTCTTTTCTATGGATGTCTTCATCAACTGACCTTTCTCTGCTATGTAGATCACATTAATATTCTTCATCTAGCGGCAAGTACATTATAGTACTGTATGCATTATAAAGTACTATAATGTACTTTTGTGGTATATGAGTAGCTCGGTCAAGACCAAGTATTTATTAACATATTGGCATGATATTTAAGGAATTATCATGATCAGGTCTCCCTGTGATAACTACAAAGACAGGTGGCCTGGCGGGAGGGTCCGGAGGTGTCCGATGACGGAGTTGGTCCCAGTGAAGATATCTCTCTTTGATCAAGGGGCCACACCCCAGCACCATGGAAAGTTCTTCCGATTTCAGCGTTTCCAGAATTTGTGTGAGTGGCTGAGGAAAAGCGACCAGAAGCCCAGCAGAAATCGATCAAGTGCCGGTTTTTATGCGAGAAGGAATAATTCGCCACACAACAGTTGACCGCTACGGAGTGAATCCAACTGCCCTTTCTAGGAGGCTGTCGGATTTAACACTGTTTGGCTGCAAATCCCTAGATGACGATCAACTCAGCTTATCAAACTCGTTAAATAGCCCTGCTATTCGCCTCGCTTGATAAACTGATTTGATTCGCCCCCAGTGATTTTCGCTTCAAACGGTTAAACCCGACAGCCTCCTAGTCAGCAGCTGCTCAACCTTCCCCTGATGCCCCAATTCCCCAGATCTTCTCCGCGTACTGCTGGATCGTGCGGTCACTGGAGAAAAACCCCATCCTGGCCGTGTTGAGAATAGCCATACGATTCCAACTTTCTGGACGTTGGTAAACAGTGTCCGCCCGGTCGCTGATATCGAGATAGGATTGAAAGTCGGCCAGTACCATGAAGGGATCGCTGTTGAGCAGGGTTTCAGTAAGCACCCGGTAGCGATTGGGGTCTTCAGGGGAGAAGAAGCCATTGCCGATCATATCCACTACCTGCCGCAGCATCGAATTGGTTTCGTAGTAATGGCGAGGATGGTAGCCGTTACTCTGCAGTTCCTGCACGCCGTCTGTGGTGAGGCCGAAGATGAAGATGTTTTCATCACCGACCTGTTGGTGCATCTCAATATTGGCTCCGTCCATGGTGCCCATGGTGAGTGCTCCGTTGAGGGCCAGTTTCATATTCCCGGTACCGGAGGCTTCCAGACCAGCGGTTGAGATCTGCTGTGAAAGTTCCGCGGCGGGGATGATATCGCTGGCAGTGGTGACATCGTAGTTGGGGATAAACAGGACCTTCAGGCGTTCGTTGACCTCTTGATCGTTGTCGATGACGTCGGCTACATCGTTGATCAGCCGAATAATCAACTTGGCGATAAAGTAGCCAGGAGCTGCCTTACCACCGAAGATGAAGGTGCGGGGAACGAAGTCTGCCTGGGGGTTCTCCGACAACCGGTTATAGAGGGCGATGACTCGCATGATATTAAGCAGTTGGCGCTTATACTCATGGAAACGTTTGACCTGGACATCAAACAGGGTGTCCGGATTGATCTCGGTCCCCAAGTAGTAACGCACCAACTGGGCGAGGTGCCTCTTGTTGGCATGCTTCGCCTCCATGAAGCGCTTTTGAAAGTTGCCATCGTTGGCAAAATCCTCCAGTTTCGCGAGTTGCTTCAGGTCGCGGGTCCAGTCCTCCCCGATCGCTTCGCAGATCAGCTTGGAGAGTCTGCTATTGGATTGCAGCAGCCAACGTCGAGGGGTAATCCCGTTGGTGATATTGATGATCTTGCCGGGGTAGATCTTATCGAAATCCCTGAAGGTAGAATTACGCAGCAGCTTGGAGTGGAGGGCGGAGACCCCGTTCACCTTATGGCTGCCGACGATGGCGAGATGGGCCATGCGGACGCGCCGCTCGCCGCTCTCATCAAGAATGGAGACCCGATTCAGGATCTCCAAGTCACCGGGATGTTGATGTCCCACCATCAACAGAAAGCGTCGGTTGATCTCATAGATGAGCTGCAGGTGGCGCGGTAGCAGGTCTTCGAACATCTGTACCGGCCAGGTTTCCAGTGCCTCTGGCAGCAGTGTGTGGTTGGTATAGGAGAAGACTCGGGTGGTTATCTCCCAGGCCTGCTGCCATTCAAGGTGGTGCTTATCGAGCAGCAGACGCATCATCTCCGGTATGGCGACGGCGGGGTGGGTGTCGTTGAGCTGGATCGCCACCTTGTCCGGCAGTTCCGCCATATCGTCGTGATCGTATAAGAATCGGCGCAAAATATCCTTGAGCGAGGCGCTGACGAAGAAGTATTGCTGCTTCAGTCGCAGTACCTTGTTCATGACACTGCTGTCATCCGGATAGAGTACCTTGGAGATGTTTTCTGAAAAGGTCTTGTCCTCCACCGCCTGGGTGTATTCCCCTAAATTGAAACGATTCAGATCGAAGTCTTCGTAGGCCTTGGCGCTCCACAGGCGCAGATTGTTGACCGTGTCGTTGTGGAACCCGGGAATAGGGGTATCGAAGGCCTGGGCGAGAACAACGTCACCCTCGATCCAGTCGAAATGACGATCGCCGTCCGCCTCCTGGTACTCCATCACCCGACCACCGAAGCGAATTTTATAGGAGACCTCGGGACGGGGGAACTCCCAGGGGTTGCCGTGGTTGAGCCAGTTTTCCGGCAATTCCACCTGCTGGTTGTCCTCGATCTTCTGGCGGAACATGCCATATTCGTAACGAATGCCATAACCATAACCGGGAATGTTGAGGGTGGCCATGGAGTCGAGAAAACAGGCCGCCAGCCTGCCCAGTCCGCCGTTGCCCAAGGCTGCGTCGTGTTCCAGATTACGCAGGGATTCCAATTCCATGCCGAGCTTATGCAGTGCATTGCTGCAGGCATCATGGATATCCATATTCAGCAGACTGTTGATCAGGCTGCGGCCGATGAGGAACTCCATGGAGAGGTAATAGACCCGCTTCTCATCATGCCTGTAGTAGTTGCGCTGAGTCTCCATCCAGCGTTCGATGAGTCGGTCGCGCACCACGTGGCTGAAGGCCATCATCCAGTCATGTTCCGTGGCGGTAAAGGGGTCTTTGCCGATGGTATAGACCAGATGGTTGGAGACGGAGCGTTGGATGGCCTTCGGGTCTGAGCCGAGATAGTCGTATTTGAAGGCGTTGTGTTGAATATCGCTCATTACGTAATTAACTATTAGTGGTACGGGGTTGTTTTATACACAAATTGTACGGATGGTTTCTGCACATCTCAGATGCCCGCTATCTTGCCCGTTAGCAAGTTGCTGATCAAGGGTGACTGTTGGCTCGTAGGATCCGAATGGCGGTCTTCGGACTATATGCTGGGTCGTTTGATGGGGGTCTTGAGCAGCCATGGCAGGAGGAATGGGTAGAGCAGCAGTCCCAGGGCATCCGCACTGAGATCCGCCAGGGAGAAGAACCTGTTTGGAATGAAATGCTGGGCGATTTCCAGCAACAGGCCGTAGGCGAACAGGAGAGAAAACTTACGCCAGTTCCAGGGAAGGCGGGGAAAGGCGAAATCAGCAAGCAGGGCAAGAACCAGGAAGGCGGCGACGTGCAGCTGTTTGTCGTTGATGTCGGGGATCAGTGGATGGTTGACCTGTGAGGTGGCCAGGTAGCTGATCGCCAGCATGGTCACAACCAGGGCGAAGCGGTAGAGATAACTGAGTGGCAGAGTCACTGTTTATATCATCGGTTCTGGCATCAAGTCTTTTCCCTGGCCACGGCACGGTAGCCGATATCTGTGCGGTAGTATATCTTGTCCCAACTGATCGATCGGGTCAGTGTATAGGCCTTTTGCTGGGCCTTGGCAACCGATTCACCCAGGGCGGTGGCGCAGAGTACCCGGCCGCCGGCGGTGACGATCCGCCCCGCTTTTTCGCTGGTGCCTGCGTGAAAGACCTTCATATCGGGTTGCTCGGCTTCGGGCAATCCGGAGATGGGCAGACCCTTGTCGTAGCTGCCGGGATAGCCACCGGCAGCCAAAACCACGCCCAATGAGGCCCTGGGGTCCCAGGCAGTGGTTTCCCTGTCGAGTCTGCCCTCCAGGGCGGCTAGACAGTGGGCAACCAGGTCAGATTGCATGCGCAACATGATGGGTTGGGTCTCGGGGTCACCGAAGCGGCAGTTGTATTCGATCACTTTGGGTGTGCCATCCGGCATGATCATCAGACCGGCATAGAGAAAGCCGGTGTAGGCTAGTCCCTCGTCAGCCATACCCTGCACAGTGGGCAGAATCACTTCATCCATGATGCGCTGGTGGATCTTGCGGGTGACGACTGGAGCCGGGGAGTAGGCGCCCATGCCACCGGTGTTGGGGCCGGTATCCCCATCGCCAACCCGCTTGTGGTCCTGACTGGTGGCCATGGGTAGGACATGTTTCCCGTCAGCCATGACGATGAAGCTGGCCTCTTCACCAGCCAGATATTCCTCTATGACCATGCGATGGCCCGCCTCGCCAAAGGCATTGCCAGAGAGCATGTCGCGTACCGCGGTCTCGGCCTCCGCCAGGTTCATGGCGACGATGACCCCCTTGCCCGCGGCCAGTCCATCGGCCTTGATGACGATGGGCGCCCCCCTGCTCCTGAGATAGTCGAGGGCTTGTGTAATCTCAGTAAAGGTCTGATAGTCAGCGGTGGGGATCTGGTGGCGAGCGAGGAAATCCTTGGTGAAGGCCTTGGAGCCCTCCAGCTGGGCGGCGCCCCGGGTGGGGCCGAAGCAGGCTAGCCCCGCCTCGCTGAAGGCATCCACCAGGCCAAGCACCAGCGGGATCTCGGGACCCACGATGGTGAGGCCAATCTCATGTTGTTTGGCAAAGTTGGTCAGTGAGTCGATATCCTCAACACCAATTGCTATGTTTTCCACTTTAGGTTCAAGCGCGGTGCCGGCATTGCCTGGGGCTACGTAGACCTTATCCGCCAGAGGAGACTGGGCCGCCTTCCAGGCCAGCGCGTGTTCGCGCCCGCCTGAACCGATTACGAGGACGTTCATGTTCTTGAGTTTTAATGTCTGAAATGGCGCATGCCGGTGAAGACCATCGCCATGCCGTGTTCGTTGGCGGCCTGAATGGCCTCCTCGTCACGCATGGAACCACCGGGTTGGATGACCGCGGAGATGCCCGCTTCGGCGGCATTGTCTATGCCGTCACGGAAGGGGAAGAAGGCGTCTGATGCCATGACGGATCCCTTGACCTCCAGTCCAGCCAGTTCGGCCTTGATGCCCGCGATACGGGCGGAGTTGATCCGGCTCATCTGACCGGCGCCGACACCGATGGTCATGCCATCCCTGCCGTAAACAATCGCGTTGGATTTAACGAACTTGGCGACCCGCCAGGTGAAGAGCAAGTCACGCATCTCCGCTTCGGTGGGCTGACGTTCGGTGACCACCTTGATCTCATTGGTGAGTTGTAGATCGGCGTCCTGCACCAGGAGTCCGCCATTGACCCGTTTGAATTCCATGCGGTGCATGGCCTCGGCACTCCATTCGCCGCACTCCAGCAGGCGCAGGTTTTTCTTGGTACTTACCGCTTCAATGGCGGCGGCGGAGACCTTCGGCGCAATGATGACCTCGACAAACTGCTTGTCGACGATGGCCTTGGCGGTTTCTCCATCCAACTCACCGTTGAAGGCAATGATGCCGCCGAAGGCGGATTCGGGGTCTGTACTGAAGGCCCGGGTGTAGGCATCCAGCAGGTTGTCACCCAAGGCCACCCCGCAGGGGTTGGCATGCTTGACGATCACACAGGCCGGGGCCTCATCAAAGTTCTTCACGCACTCCAGGGCAGCATCGGTATCGGCGATATTGTTATAGGAGAGTTCCTTGCCCTGGATCTGGGTGGCGGTGGCGACACTGACCTCATCGATCTTGTGATCCACGAAAAAGGCGGCCTTCTGATGCGGGTTTTCCCCATAGCGCATGGTCTGTGTCTGGGCGAACTGCATGGAGAGGGTGCGCGGGAAATCACTGACCTGTTCACCCAGGCGGGCGCCCAGGTAATTGGCAATCGCACCGTCGTAGCGGGCGGTATGCTCGAAGGTCTTCACGTCGAGCTAGAAGCGGATGGCATCCGATACGGCCCCATTATTGCTCGTCATCTCCTCCAGTACTCTGTCGTAGTCGGCTGCATCTACCACCACGGTGACATCTCTATGGTTCTTGGCCGCGGCCCTCAGCATGGTGGGCCCGCCGATATCGATGTTTTCAATCGCCGTGGGCAGATCACAATCCGGGTTGGCTACGGTCTGCTCGAAGGGATAGAGGTTGACCACGATCAGATCGATGGGGCCGATGCCGTTTTGTTTCATCACCCCGTCATCGGTACCGCGACGGCCCAGGATCCCCCCGTGAATCTTCGGATGCAGGGTCTTGACCCGGCCATCCATCATCTCCGGAAAGCCGGTATATTCGGAGACCTCTATCACCGGGATGTTATTGTCGGTCAGCATCTTCGCGGTGCCGCCGGTGGAGAGGATTTCGATGTTTTTTTCGGCCAGGCCGCGGGCAAATTCCACGATGCCGGTCTTGTCTGAAACGCTTATCAAGGCGCGGGTAATCGATGACATGATTGAAAAATCCGTTGCTGATGAATAATGGGTTGATTTCCGCTAAGCAGGAGATCCTTGGCTTGAGGGGGGTACTCAATAGCTACAGGAGAGTTCGGCTACCCTCAATCCAGTCCGTATTGGGAGAGCTTCTTACGCAGGGTGCTGCGGCTGATACCGAGCAGGGTTGCCGCGCGGGTCTGGTTGCCGCCGCTATATTGCATCACGCTCTCCAGTAGTGGGGCTTCCACCTCGGTCATCACCAGTCGATAGAGATTGCTCGCGCCATGTCCATCGAGATGGTTGAAGTAACGTTGCATCGCGTCCTGAACACACTGACGCAGCGGTTCGGTTTTTTTACTGTGGATGACGGTCAGGGTGTTTGCACCCTCTTCGTTAAATGCCCCTGCTTCCACGTTCATGCCGCTAACTCCCCTCGGTTAACCTGGCGATCGAAAAAACGGTGGATCTGCTGCCGCTGGGCATCAGCCGTTTCCGAATAGTTAATCTTATTGCGAAACTCCGCACCATCCGGGTGCCCCTTGCTGTACCAGGCGATATGTTTACGGGCGATACGCACGCCCTGGTACTCACCATAGAAGTCGTAGAGTTGCCGCAGATGTCCCAACAGCACTGTTTTGACCCATTCGACGGAGGGTTCAGGCAACTTCTCTCCGGTGTTTAAAAAATGCTCGATCTCACGGAAGATCCAGGGTCTGCCCTGGGCTGCGCGCCCGATCATGAGGCCGTCGGCACCGGTGATATCCAGCACCTGCCGGGCCTTTTCCGGTGATCTTATGTCACCGTTTGCAATCACGGGTATCTTGACCGCCCGTTTTATTCTGTTGATGGTCGCATATTCGGCATCTCCCGAAAATTTACAGGCCCGGGTGCGACCATGTATAGCCAGGGCCTTTACTCCCATCTCCTCGGCAATACGGCCTATCTGCACGCCGTTGCGATGATGGGGATCCCAGCCGGTGCGGATCTTGAGGGTGACGGGTACCTCAACCGCTCTGACCACCGAAGCTAAAATTCTTGCTACCAGTATCTCATCCTGCAAGAGGGCTGAACCCGCAGCCACCTTGCAGACCTTTTTAGCGGGACAACCCATATTGATATCGATGATCTGGGCGCCCATTTCCACATTGGCTCTGGCGGCATCCGCCATCATCCGTGGGTCGGAGCCTAGGATCTGCACCGAGATGGGGGCCTGCTCCCCTGCATGATCAAGTCGTCGAAGGGTATTTCGGTTGCCCCAGAGCGTGGAGTTGGCGGAGACCATTTCCGAGACGGCCAAACCAGCACCCAACTCTCGGCAAAGTTGGCGGAATGGCCTGTCGGTAACCCCCGCCATGGGCGCCAGGACCAGATTGTTTTGCAGTTTGTAGGGTCCTATCTGCATCCGGTCTGACCATGAAAAGGTTCTGCTTTTTTAGCGGGGGAAAGGCTGCAAATACTACCGCTAAAAATGGGGGGAATCAAAGCCAATCTGCCGATTAATTTGTGCCTGAAGCTTGCTTTTACCCAATTACAGGTGAAATGGTCTATCGGTATCAAAGGGTTACAAAAATTCAAATTTAAAGCCGGTTACATCTTTGCCGGGATCCATCAGTTCCAGGGTTATATTAACGGGTTCTGAACTATGCATCAGGCCATCTCGCTGTGTCTGACCGGGTAGGTATTCCGTTGGTTTGAAGGTCCGTTCGTTGATGAGCTTTTCTCTTTTATCGAAGAGGCTGAGATGCAGCCTGGGTAAGGGTTGATCGAATGCAGCCCGATTGATCATATTCAACTGCATGATAAGCACGTTGGGTTTGTCGGGGTGTATCCGCAGATCCCGGTGCTCAATCGTGATTTTACTGGTGTCCCGGCGTGGTGGCAGGTCTAGGCCGGAAATCTCATACATCTGGGTGAGCAGCGGTTGACCCCATGGATGTTGGATGACCAGGTCGCGATTGTGCCAGATCAGTTGTACGGCAAACAGACAGAAAAGTACCAGGCTGCCCATGCCCCATGCGATACCGGCATAGTTGGCTGGTGCTTTTTCGAACATCTTATCAGGTGGGTAAGTTGCTGACGGAGGCATATCGTTGACCTCCTTCGCGTCATCCTTCGAAGAGAGCAGTGTGGACGAGCTCTTGTCCAGCAATTCGGACATTTGGGATTCACTGCCAGTAAAATAGTCTGGCTCCGTCTCCAGGCCGTCGTTCTGCTCAAGAATCAAGGGGGTTTCAGAATCCTTGACGACTTCGCTGTCCCTCTCCCCTCCAGTTAAAGCGCTATCGTTGGATGGATCCGGTTCCTGTCCGAGGGTATCTTTACCCGGCCTTGCCTCCCCAGGTAACTCTGTTGCATGCTCGGCAGCCGTTATTTCAGCTGGGGTTGCCTGGCTTGGGGATTGGATGCGAACCGGACTTTCCCGCAGATTATACAGGGCATTGAATGTCTGGTCGCACTGACAGCACCGCACCTTGCCCGCGGCGGTTTTCAGTTGCTCACTGTTGATGCGGAACAGGGTGAGGCAGTGGGGACACTGGGTATACATAGATGATCTTTAAATGATAAGGGTTCAACCCTAAGGAACCCCTGATTAATTCAGAGGTTCCATAAGTTAAACTGAAGGCTCAGTTCAGGCAACAGCTTTCGCTAGCTGTACAAGAAGCCTGTTTTATAGTTCACATTATGGTTGTTTTTAACCCATTTGATGATGCTGAAGTTACGCTCACTAAAGCCATCAGCGGTTGGACTCAATGTATCATTAGATACGACCCGCATAACGGTTTAAGTTTACCTATAGGATGCCGATGAATCGAATTACTTTTTCATATTGTTAATTCCTATAAAGGAGGTCTCCATGTCGTTCCTCAGCATACGCCCCTGGACCCTGTCGTTTTTGCTGCTGATTGTTTTGGGTCTTCCCGTGAACAGTCATGCTCAGGATCTGCCACAAGTGCTGGAATCGGGGGTATTGCGGCATCTGGGAATTCCCTACGCCAATTTCGTAACCGGTAGCGGGGACGGTCTGGATGTGGAACTGATGCAGGGTTTTGCGGCCCATCTGGGGGTTCGCTATCAGTTTGTTGAGACGAGTTGGGCCCAGGTCTTTGGTGATCTTACCGGTCGCCATGCACGCCGGGGGGAGCAGGGTGCCGAGTGGTTGGATGAGGCCCCCGTCAAAGGGGATCTGATTGCAAATGGCATGACAGTGCTTCCCTGGCGCCAGGATGTGGTCGATTTTTCCAAGCCGACCTTTCCCTCATCGGTCTGGTTGATCGCCAGGGCCGAATCCAATCTGCTGCCGATCACGCCCTCTGGCTCACTTGAAAGTGATATTTTACAGGTGAAGAATTCACTGAATGGTCACAGTGTACTGGCCCTGGAAAGTACCTGTCTCGACCCAGCCCTGTATCGCATGTCAGAGACCAAGGCGGAGATACGTTTACCCCAACAGAAGCTCAAACTCAATGAAATGGCCCCCGCCATTCTCAATCAGGAGGCGGAATCCACCCTGCTCGATGTGCCCGATGCGTTGATCGCGCTGGAGAAGTGGCCAGGACAGTTGAAGGTGATTGGTCCCATCTCCACCAATCAGGTGATGGGCGTCGGTTTTCGCAAGGATTCCCCCCAACTGCGAGAGGCCTTTAACCGCTATTTGGCAAACATATGGAAGGATGGAAGCTATAAAAAAATGGTGGAAGAGTACTATCCAGCCGTATTTCTTTACTACGCGGAATTTTTTGAAGATTGATGCCTGACAACGGGACAAAACGGAATTTCTATTCCAGCCTGTCTAGCTTCTTTGTTTATGCGGCATCTCCGCTGCTGGTGGCCTACATGCTGTTGCTATTGGGAACGACTTACTTATCCCAGCAGACCCTGCGTGAGGCTGCCGATCAAGAACTTTGGTTCAATTTGGAGAAACGGGCATCCGCCCTCGGCTATTTCTATTCTGAACGTCAGTCCGACATCCTAGCGCTGGCAAAGGATCGGGCGCTCTCGACCTTTTTCTCCAATAAGGCGTTGGGCATGTCGATGCAGTACGGGCTGCGGGCCAGCCTCCTCACCATGCGAAAAAGATTTCAGGAGATGGCCGAGAGCAAAAAGATAGATGCCTCTCCGATCTATCTTCGTCTGTTGTTCATGGATGACCAGGGGGAACCGTTGGTCGATGTCGGCATGAGACGTGGTCTGAAAGAGCCTTGGCTGGAGGAGTGGCGCCGTGCCCCAGGGGAGATGGGACTCAAATTGTTCCAAAGCGAAGAACATGAGCACATGATTCTCCATGCACCTTATCACTATAAGGGAAAAAAGCTGGGAAGCATCCTGGCGGAGATCAATCACCAGGTGGTTTTTCAGAAATTGGTGTCACTGAACGGCGGGAAGACGCAACCCTTCGTATTGCTGTCTGGGGATACCGGTAGCATCTTGAATTATTCTCATGCTGGAAGCATGCCTCAGCCAAAACCAGACGAAGAGCAGATGGGATACCACCCACGGCTGGCCTCTGATCGATCTCACTCTTTCATCAAGCTGCCTGTGCCTGGGACTCAATTTTCTCTGGGGGCGGTTCATGCACCACATAAGCATGACTATCTGACCTCCAGGTGGTTCCTTTTCTCTCTTGCGTTGCTGGCTATCCTGGTGGTGTCAATGGTCGTGGTTGGTGCCCGAACCCGATCGAAAAACCTAACTCTACAGACGAGGATTAAAGAGTCTAAGCGGCAAAGCACGCTGCTGGAGGGGATGGTCGCGGAGCGGACCAACGACATAACCATTGCAAAAAATGAAGTGGAAGAGGCTCGTCAAAGGCTGCAATTAGTCCTGGACACTATCCCGGTTCGGGTGTTCTGGAAAGACCGGGATTCGAGCTATCTTGGCTGTAATCGCCTGTTTGCCGGGGACGCCGGACTCGATGAACCCGATGAATTGATTGGTCGAAGTGACTACGAAATGGTCTGGCATGACCAGGCGGAAATTTATCGGGCGGATGACAGCTTGGTGATGGAGAGCCAGCAGGCCAAACTCGACTATGAAGAGCCGCAAACCACGCCGCGGGGCGACACGATTTGGCTGCTGACCAATAAGATTCCCCTACGGGATATGCGCGGAGAGGTGATTGGTGTCCTTGGGGCCTATTCAGACATTACCGAACGTAAGCGGGCGGAAGAGCAGTTGAAGACTGCACGAGCGGAGGCTGAAGAGGCCAACCAGGCAAAGAGCACCTTTCTTGCCAACATGTCCCACGAGTTGCGTACTCCCATGCACGCGATCCTCGGTTTTTCAGAGATCGGCATGAACAAGGTCGACAGCGCCAGCAAAGAGAAGCTGTTGAACTACTTTTCCCATATCCATGAGAGCGGTGGCCGGCTGTTGTTACTGCTCAATGATTTGCTTGATCTCTCCAAACTAGAAGCAGGACGCATGGAGTTTGAGCTGAAGAAACAGGATTTCGTCCCCGTGGTCGAGTTGGAAAAGGTGGAACTGCAGGAACTGCTGAACAAAAAGTCCCTGAAGCTGCAGGTTAAACCCACCGACGTTGATACCAGCGCCTGGTTTGATTATCAAAAAATGCTGCAGGTCATGCGGAACCTTCTCTCTAACGCCATCAAGTTCTCTCCCGAGGGTAAAACCATCTCCATTTTTTATGGCGAGGCAGAGTTGCCGAGTGGACGGCGTAGTGTGGATACCGGCACAGTCCCGGCCCTCTCGATTACGGTATCTGACGAAGGGGTGGGAATACCGGACGATGAGCTGGAGTCGGTATTCGATAAGTTCGTGCAGTCCAGCAAGACAAGGACAGGCGCCGGTGGTACCGGGCTGGGGCTGGCAATCTGTAAAGAGATCATCGAAGGTCATGGTGGCGATATACAGGCGGCAAGCAACCCACAGGGTGGCGCTGCGTTTACCGTCAGAATTCCTCGCCTTAGCACCGAAGAGCCGGTTTAACACGCCTCAGGCCAGGGTATTGAATGGATACCCGCAGTCCAGAACCCTGCTCACGGGGGGTTAAGGATATGCTTCCTGCATGAATCGTTACAATTGTCTGGACGATCGATAATCCCAGGCCTGAGCCTTGAGCGGAAGATTCGGGCAGCCGGTAGAAACGCTCGAAGATCCGTTGTCGTTCGGCTTCGGGAACCCCGGGGCCCGTATCTTCAACCTGGAGCAAGGGGCCTTGAGCTGTTAGCTCAAGTTTGACGCTGATGCGCCCCCCACTGGGTGTGGCATTGATTGCATTGCCGATCAGATTGCGCAGCAGGATGCTGGTGAGTTCTTCGTTTCCCTGAATATAGCTCGGACCTTCTCCGAGCAGTTCCAGCTCAAGGTTTTTTTCCAGGGCGGCGGGTGAACATTCGGAAATGACCTCGATGGCGGTCGAGCGCAGATCCACCTGGCCGAAGCTCTCGCGCAGCTGGTCTGGATCGATGCGTGCAAGGGTCAGTAGCTGGTCCAGGATGTGATTGAGCCTTTTTGCGCCCTTTATCACATTGAAGAGTGACTTCTGGCGGGCTGTCTCCTGTTGGGTGTTCAAGGCCAGATGGGCATGGGTAATGATCCCGCTGATCGGCGTGCGCAACTCGTGGGAAACATTGGCGGTGAAACGGCTGAACCTCTCCAGGGTCGCCTTGAGACGGCTGAAAAGGGCATTGAGCTCCGCGACCATGACGGAAACCTCGGCCGGCACACCGTGGCTGGCGAGAGGTTCCAGGTTGCCGTGGTCCCTACGGGAAATCTGGCTGGCGAGTGTGTGAAGTGGTGCCAGGCCCCGTTGGATGCCGAACCATAAAAGGCCAACAAGCGGCAGCAGTAATAGCAATGGCTTGAGAATGTTGAACAAGAACTCCTGTATCAGATGATCACGTATCGAATAGGGCTGGGCAACATGGATCCGTTGTACTTGACCCTGCACGGGTTGGATAAATGTGATGACGCGCCAGCGCTGATTGTCCCATACGGTGTCGGAAAAACCCTCGGCTTTTATGCTGCTCAAGGGTGTTTTTGGTGCGCCTGGTCCATGCAGTAGTAGCCGGTCATCGGCAGACCAGGCCTGAAAGATGACAGGGAATGCGTAGTGGCCTTCTAGCAGGTCCTGGGTGAGGGTGGGCAAGTCATTTTCTCTGTCCTCATGGAGTATGATGACCCCGATTAATCTTGCCACTTGGGTGAGCTGGTCGTCGAAAACCTGGTCTATTTCAGTACTGCTTCGCCACCAGATAAAGCCCGCGATGACCCCCCAGATAAGGAAAAAGATGCTGAGGATCAGGATGAGCAGTCGCGACCTGATGGAATGCATGAGCCTGGGTCCGACGGTTGAACGACTGCAATCTGGTCAATAGCGATTGAGCCAGGGTAGGGATTTATAATTTTATTTCCTAAGTTGACGGGGCAGCGGGGATTGGCACTTGGCTTGTGCCGGCTCACTGCAAGGGTGAAGGCCGGATATACAACGCTAGCCCGTGGTTTCATGGTGTTGAGGCTATCCATCCGCCAGAGATGGGCGGTTCTTTAGCCTATAAGATATCCTACCCCCCTGATGGTGACGATTGACTTGATTCCCAGTTTTTTTCGCAGGTGATGGATGTGTACCTCTACCGCGTTACTTTCAACCTCACCGCCCCAGCCATACAGGGACTCCTCGATCTGTCTGCGGGAAATGACCCGCCCCGTGTTCTCCATCAACAGTTGCAGAATGCTGAACTCACGGTTGGATAGATTGACGTAGCGGCCATCCACGCTAACGGTATGAGTATGTGTGTCGAGGCAGAGGTTGTCTACCTGCAATTGTGGGGCCGCATGTCCGCGGTTCCTGCGATGCAGGGCCTGTATGCGCGCGCATAGCTCATCAATTTCAAAGGGTTTGATGACATAGTCATCCGCACCGGAATTCAACAAATTGACCCGATCGGTTAACCGACTCTGCCCACTCAATATCAGCACTGGGATTTGATTCCTGTTCGACCTGAGACGGAACAGCAGTTCCTTGCCGGATAGTTCCGGTAGATGCAGGTCCAGAATCACAAGATCATAGCAATCCCGCAGCAGGGCATGGTCGGCGGCTTTACCATTCCGAACCCAGTCCACGACATGTCCGCGCTCATGCAGAACAGCCTGCAGTCCATCACCCAGTAGTTCATCATCTTCCGCGATTAGCAGACGCATGAGCACCTCCTGATCATCCCTTTTCTTTTTTTTAATCCATTGGGTTATTGTGAGTTAATTATTATGTTTTCAGACGGCCGCTAGTTGATGGAAAGCAATTCAACCTCAAAAATCAAGGCACTGTTTGCCGGGATCGCCTTGCCTGCTCCCCGCTCGCCATAGGCGAGTTCAGGTGGGATAAAGAGTTCCCATTTGTCTCCTTCCTGCATCAGTTGCAACGCTTCGGTCCAGCCTTTGATGACCTTGTTTACTTGAAATGTAGAGGGTTTGTTACGCCTGTATGAGCTGTCAAACTCCTTGCCGTCAATTAGCTGTCCCCGGTAGTGTACAGAGACGGAGCTGTTGGCTTGAGGGGTCTTACCCGTGCCGACGGAGAGCTCTTTATACTGCAAGCCGCTAGGCAGTGTTGTCACCCCCTCTTTCTTGGCGTTTTCGGCAAGAAATTTCTTGCCCATGACCAAATTCCGCTCTGCTTGCGCATTGGCTTTCTGCTTTTGCGCATCCGCCAGTTGCTTCTTTAGATTCGCCAGGGCCTCCAGCCTCTGCTTGGACTCCAGCATGGCAGTAT
Organism: uncultured Gammaproteobacteria bacterium; assembly: GCA_965372385.1. Lineage (GTDB taxonomy): Bacteria > Pseudomonadota > Gammaproteobacteria > Chromatiales > Chromatiaceae > JASJBU01. The sequence continues at coordinate 16,495 of CBDVCD010000044.1, forward strand.
CCCCAGACAGGGCATCATCAAGCCCTTTGAGCAGCATCGCGCTATTGATCTGAGCTCCCTGGCGTTTGAAATTCTCTCCCAGCTGATACCCCAGGCTATAGCTGATCTGGTCGTTTTCTGTTTCCAGTACGGTCTTCTCTTCAGCCAGACAGTTATTGTGTAACAGTCCCAGGGCCAGGCAAGAGATGATTAGGCGCTTCATGGTGAGTTCTGGTCTCCTCAGTGTTGGATAAGCAAGGCATTTCCATGCAGTGGCCGGGTAAAGGCTGTTATGCGAAAGAAATTTCTATT
>CBDVCD010000045.1:0-16617 GCA_965372385.1 uncultured Gammaproteobacteria bacterium
GCAGGCACAGGATGTGCTGGAGCGACCCTCGACCTGCACCCCCAAAAACGCACACGCCCTCCATGGACGGAGTAGTGTTGCGGGAGGCATGAAGCCGGGAGCGACCTCTACCCCGTCCAACTGCAGATTCTAGGATGATCCTCTCGCAGATCAAGCGCTATCTTGCCGAACGCGGTCAGGCGACCCTGGCGGATATTGCGCTGCATTGCGATGCGGAGCCGGATGCGGTGAGGGGGATGTTGGAGCATTGGATCAGGAAGGGCAAAGTGGAGAGGCGCATGGCCAGCGACTTCTGTGGTTCGAGTTGCGGCAGCTGTGATCCCGCAACGGTGGAGATCTATTTTTGGCTTGGGGAAAAGCTAACCCCAGATAGCCAAAGGATGCACTTCAATCTGGGCTGTCAGAAGCAGTAGTCTGACTGCATTGTTATAGGAAAAAGCTCCACCCAGGCTACATTGGATTCGAACTGCTTGCGGAATGTGGAGGGCAGTCTTGTCTCGTGCCTTCCAGGTGAGAGGGTCAATATGGCCAGCCATTATTAGCTTTCCGAGGCTTACTTCTTGAGCTTGATCACCAACGTGCTGATATTGTTATCACTGGCCAGCCGGCGCACACGGTTTAATTCAGATTGTTTGCGGAAGGGGCCACTGCGTACCCGGTGATAGGTGTCCCGATTGTTGATGCTGACCTTCTGGATCCCCGCTTCGATCCCGATCAAGGCCAGACGTGCCTTCATGCGGTCCGCATCCACGAATTTGCGGAAGGAGCCCATTTGCAGAATATAGGCATCCTTGGACTCACTCGCGGTGGATCGCTCCTCAACCTGAGCGGCTGGTGGGCTGGACACTCTGGGAGGCAGTATCTCCTCATCCGGGATCACCACCTCCATCTCCGGCAGGATGGTGTAGAACTCGAACTGGGGTTTGGGTGCTGGATTGCGTTTGGCTTCCGCCGATTGAGGCGTGGGTGAAGGCATGCCGGGCACCTTCCCGACCGCCAGATCGGGAGCCAGTTTCAGCCAGACCAGTCCCATGGCAAAGGCGCCGGTGATGATCCCGCCGAAGAACCACAGGCCACTGCTGCAGCGCTTGCTATTTCTGCTTTTTGCTTTCGCTGAGGCTCGATTTTTGTAATCCGCCATGGAGTTACATCTTTTCCGGGGCGGAGACGCCCAGCAGGTTGAGGCCGTTACGCAGCACCTGACGGGTGGCCAGGATCAGTTTCAAACGCGCGTCCCGCAGGGCGGTATCGTCGATGAGAAACTTGTGGGCGTTGTAGTAGGTGTGAAAATCGTTGGCCAGTTCCCGCAGATAGTGGGTGAGCTGATGGGGTTCCTCGTTCAGGGCGGCTGATTCCACCAGCTCCGGATACCGGGAGAGACTCACCAGCAGGGCCTGTTCGTGGGGCTCAGTGAGCAGCTCCAGATTTTCACGCCCCGGGCTGAGTTCGATATTGATGCCCTTTTCCGCGGCCTGCTGTAGCACGCTGCAGACCCGGGCATGGGCATACTGCACGTAGTAGACCGGATTGTCGCTGGACTGGGATTTGGCCAGGTCCATATCGAAGTCCAGATGTTGCTCACACTTGCGCATCACGTAGAAGAAACGGGCGGCGTCCGAACCTACCTCCTTGCGCAATTCCCGCAGGGTGACGAACTGGCCGGAGCGGGTCGACATCTGCACCTTTTTGCCACCCCGGTAGAGGATGGCGAACTGCACCAGCAGCACGTCGAGCTTGGAGGGATCATCCCCCAGCGCCTGTAGAGCGGCCTTGACCCGCGGCACATAGCCGTGGTGGTCGGCGCCCCAGACATCGATCACCCGTTCGAAACCCCGCTCCAGCTTGTCCATGTGGTAGGCGATGTCTGAGGCGAAGTAGGTGGTCTGACCGTTTTTCCGTTCCACTACCCGGTCCTTCTCATCGCCGAAATCAGTGGATTTGAACCAGAGGGCGCCATCCTTCTCATACAGATAGCCCCCCTTGCGCAGTCGCTCGATGGCCTTGTTCACCGCGCCGCTCTCGGTCAGGCTGCGCTCGGAGTACCATTCGTCATAGTGGGTGCCGAACAGCTCCAGGTCGTCGCGGATATCGTCGAGGATGGTGTTCAGCCCCAGCTCGAAGACGAAGCGGTAACGATTGTCCCCCAGCAGCTGTTTGGCACGCACGATGAGGGCATCGATATGCAACTCTTTGTCACCGCCGGCCGGTTCATCGGCCGGGATATCCGCGAACAACTCCGCGGCGCTGTGCTTGTAGTGTTCGCCATGATCCCGGTGCAGGGTGGCGGCGATGTCCCAGACATAGTCACCCCGGTAGCCGTTGCTGGGGAAGACCAGCTGCTCGTCGCACAGCTCGAGATAACGCAGCCAGACCGAGGTGCCGAGGATATCCATCTGGCGTCCCGCGTCATTGACATAGTATTCGCGGTGCACCTCGAAGCCTACCGCTGCCAGCAGATCAGCGACGACTGAGCCATAGGCGGCGCCACGCCCGTGCCCTACATGTAGTGGTCCGGTAGGATTGGCGGAGACGAACTCCACCTGCACCCGCTTGCCTGCGCCCAGGTCGCTACGGCCGAACTCTGGTCCCTGCTGCAGAATGGTGGGGATCAGCTGGTGATAGGCGCTGGGGGCGAGATAGAAGTTGATGAAACCGGGTCCGGCAATCTCCGTACGGGTGATCAGCTCTGATGCCGGTAGCGCGGCGAGTAGTTTTTCCGCGAGATCCCGGGGCTTGGCGCGCGCAACCTTGGCCAGTACCATGGCGACATTGGTGGCGAAATCCCCGTGTTTGCTGTCCCGGGTCCGTTCGATATTCGGCACCGGTAGTGCGTCGGCGGGTATCGTGCCTTCACTGGCGAGGCACTGCAGCGCCCCGGAGACCAAATGCTGGATCTGACTCTTCATCGTTCTCGTCGGTTCTGGTGTTTCGAAGGCCGGTAAGGATAACAGGATCAGGCGACTTGCGGGGAGATGGACAGCCGAATTTTTATCTTCTGATGCACTAAGTGGATTTCTGGCGAACGGCTGTAGTCCATAATTAGACAGGAATGTGAAAAACATTACCGGCCGAAATGTCTGTATGCCAGTCAACCCTGGACGCAAGGAAATGAACAAGCATCCCAATGTGATTCATCCCCAACACTGTTTCTGTCAGGTACCCGAACCGGAACTCCGCTTCTGGATGCGGAAACGCTATATTGAGGGTATCTCCACCATCGAGCTGATAAATTCCACCGACAACCCACATGAAAGAGAGGTAATCAGCATTGTTTCCATGCTAGACCTTGACGAAGAAGAGATGTTGGGCCTGATGGGTGATGTGGAAAAACCGTTCCACCATATTGTGCATTGTCGGGAAAAGTTAAAGAGGATGCTGGGTTTCGCTAAAATCTCTCAGACATGAAAAGAGGAGAGTAGGTTTGACTAGAGAAGATGAGACCGGGGTAGATCGCCTGGTTGCCAGGCTGAAGCGGCACCCCTTGATCGCAATCCTGATCGTCATCGGATCGAGCCTGGTGGCACTCAGCCAGTTTACCGATGCGACGAGGAAATTGATTTCACTGGCGGATAACCTCTTTTCCCAGCCGGCCTATCGGCTGGTGAGTGAGGTTCCCGACACGAGCCTGATGTTGCGCTGGAATGGTTTGGTCTATGGTTGGCGGCATCCAGCCAGGGATCTGACCTTCAAAAACGAACTGAGGCTCCCTCTGGGGCTGAAAAACCGTGGGAATCTGCCTGCCCATATCGAACAGTTTCGCCTGCTCTAAGAATGGGGAGCTCAACAGATCACCTGGGAGGCGGTATGGAAGGCAAGGGAGTTTACCTGGGAACGCCAGGCGCCGATCGAACCGCAGATTCAGCAACAGCGTGACCGGCTGAAGCCTTTCTCCGTGGAGCCTGACAAACCGAGTCAGCATGAGACCATCGACTTTGTCCCGGTCGATTACCCGGAGGCGCTGGGTCAGGGCAGCTACCGGAACCTGCTACAGGCCAAGGTGAGCGGAACAGAGGGTTGGGTCGACCTGATGACCTTCAGCTTCACCATTCCCGCCGATTTCAAACTCGGGGATGAGCGAATCTCCCGCTATCAATACTGGCAGCAGTTTCCAGTCAAAATGCTGGGACAGGACGACGATTGAATTGGGGCGGTTTAACCACGCAGAGCTGAGTGCTGGATGTCGAAAACGATATCCCCTTCCTGCAGTTCGACCCTGACCCGGTCCCCTTCCTTGCACTCGCCTTTGACGATTTTCATCGCCAGTGGGTTCTCCACCTGCCGCTCCACCTCGCGGCGCAGTGGGCGGGCGCCATAGACCGGGTTGAAGCCATCCTGTGCCAGCTTGTCGATGACCTGCTCGGTAACCTCCAGCTGAATCTCCTGCAGTGCCATGTGTTGCCTGAGCTCCTGCACGAACATCCCGGCGATCTGGCGTACATGCTGCTTTTCCAGATAGTGGAAGACGATCACGTCGTCGAGCCGGTTGAGAAATTCCGGTTTGAAGAATTTCTTCACCTCATGCAGCACCAGATGTTTGGCCTCTTCATAACTGGGGGTCGCGGATTGCACGAAACCGATAGGTCGCTTGTCCGGAGAGAGGGATTCGGTACCGAGATTCGAGGTGCCGATCAGGATGGTGTTGCGGAAGGAGACTGTGCGTCCCTGGGCGTCGGTGAGGTGACCTTCCTCCAGGATCTGCAACAGCATGTTGAAGACATCCGGGTGGGCCTTCTCCACCTCGTCCAGCAACACTACCGTATAGGGGTTATGTCTGACTTTTTCGGTCAGTTGGCCACCTTCGCCATAGCCGATATAGCCGGGTGGCGCGCCGATCATCTTGGAGACCTCGTGCCGCTCCATGTACTCGGACATGTCGAGGCGGATGATGCGTGATTCGTCATCCAGCAAAAAGGCCGCCAAGGCTCGTGCCAGTTCGGTTTTGCCGACGCCGGTGGGGCCGAGAAACAGGAATGAGCCGATCGGACGCCGATCAGAGGAGATGCCGGCCCGGTTGCGTCGGATCGCATCGGCCACCGCGGTGACCGCATCCTCCTGGCCGACGATGCGCTTGTGCAGATTCTCTTCCATGCGCGAGAGCTTGTTTGCCTCCGATTCGACCATGCGCGCGACCGGGATGCCGGTCCAGTTGGCCACCACCTCGGCGATCTCTTCGGCGGTCACGGTGGAGTCCACTTTCCCCCGCTCCTGTTGCCAGGCCAGACGGGCCTCAGCGAGGCGCTGCTCGACCTGCAGGATCTCCATATGCAGCTGGGAGGCCTGCTCGTAGTCCCGCTGGTCATAGCGTTCACCCTTTTCCCGTAACAGGCGCGCCCGCTGTTGCTCCAGCTCCTTGACCGGATGGGGGATGGAGATCAGCCGGATATGCTTTCGGGAACCCGCCTCGTCGATCAGGTCGACCGCCTTGTCCGGCAGGCGCCGATCCGAGATGTAACGCTCAGAGAGACGCGCGGCCGCCTCCAGGGCTTGCGGCAGATATTGAATCTGGTGATGGTCTTCATAGCGGGGTGCTATGCCTTTAAGGATATTGATGCTCTCCTCGATGTTCGGCTCCCTCACCAGGACCGGATGGAAGCGCCGTTCCAGGGCCTTGTCCGCCTCCACGAAACGGTGGTATTCATCCAGGGTGTCGGCCCCGATCACCTGCAGGCTGCCCTGGGCCAGTGCGGTCTTCAGTAGGCTCGGGGCATCGATGCCGCCGCCTCCGGCCCCAGCGCCCACCACGGTGTGCAGTTCGTCGATAAACAGGATGACCTGGCCGTGGGCCTCGATCACCGCGTCGCGTACCGATTTGAGCCGTTCCTCGAATTCGCCCCGCATCTTGGCGCCGGCGATGATCTCGCCCATGTCCAGGGCGAGTAGTCGCTTGTTGAGCAGGGTGTCCGGCACGTCGGCATCCGCAATACGCTGGGCCAGTCCCTCGACGATGACCGTCTTGCCCACCCCGGCCTCGCCGATCAGGGCCGGGTTGTTCTTTTTGCGGCGGGAGAGGGTCTGGATCACCTGGTTGATCTCGTCCTCGCGCCCGATTACCGGATCCAAATCGCCAGCGCGGGCCATTTCAGTGAGATCCTTGGTATATTGCTTGAGTGGATCTTGACGGCTCTCGGCGTCCTGTTCCTTCAGGGCTCGTCCGCCACGCAGATCCTTCAACGCCTGGCGGGCCTGCTGTTGGGAGATGCCGGCGTCCTTCAGCAGATTGGCAGTGAGCCCAGCCTTTTCGTCGAACATGGCCAGAAACAGAGTGCCCGTGCCAATATAGTCGTCTCCCAGGACCTGGGCCTCCTCATCGGCGATACGGAACACCTCGTTTACCTCCTGGGAGGCAATCACCTGGCTCGATTTCGCCTGGTAGGCATGTTGATGTTGTTGATGGATCTGGCCGACGATCCGGTCGATGGTCTTCTGGTGATCATGTAGCAGTCCCTCGAGAATCTTTACTGCCTCGGAATCCCGTTGAGAGAACAGGGCCAGCAGGATAAATTCCGGGGTCAGCAGATTCTCTTGCAGGGCGACCATTTCGGAGACCGCCATGTCGAGGATATGGAGTACCTTCTGGGTGCTTTTTTGGACGTAGTTTTGAAACATAGGCCCGTCAGTGAGTTGAGTTCGGTTCCTCTGGCGCTAATTATGTATGGAGCCTGTCGGATTGGAATAAACCCTTCTGCCATAGGTTGAAAGGGTACTACAGACATCATGCATAAAGAACAAAAATTGTAATTAAACTTCAAAGGGTATGGATAGTAACGGGCCGACCGGTTTACTATCCTTTGTCACCAATCACCTGCAGTTATCATTACTGGAAAAAATCGTGAAGATTACCTTTATTCCTCCGCTGAGCCTGTTCCTGACCCTGTTTATCCTCAATGGTTGCTCCGGTCTCAATCAGGTGGGTCAGGCATTGGAGCAGCAGTTACCCAAGACAAGTGTGGAGGGGGTGCGTATCACCGCTCTCGATTTTGACGGGGTCGATCTGGCCTTCGATGTGCGGGTGGCCAATCCCAATCCAGTTGCCATCAGCCTGGCAGGATTGGACTACGATCTCCAGCTGGAGGGCAGTTCCTTCATGCAGGGCGACCAGCCTTTGGGAATGACGGTGGTGGCCAACGGTAAAAGCCAGGTTGAAGTACCCCTCAGGCTCGGTTTCCAGCAACTGTTCAACAGCTATCATCAGCTCAAGGAGCGTAACGAGGCCGGTTACGATCTGCTCCTGGGGTTGAGTTTCGATCTGCCGTTGTTGGGAAGGGTGCGTCTTCCAGTCAAATACAGTGGCAGACTTCCGGTGCCAAAGATTCCCCAGGTCGAGGTCAGGTCAATAAGCATGCAGCAGCTCAGTATGTCCGGGGCGGAGCTGCAACTGGAGCTGGATGTGGACAACCCCAATGCCTTCTCCCTGTTGTTGAACCGGCTCAACTACAACCTGGAACTGAATGGACATCAGGTCAGTGATGGGTTGATGAACAAAGCGGTGCAGGTTGAAGAGGGTGGTAATGCCAGCATTAAGCTGCCGTTCTCCCTCAACTTTTTGCAATTGGGTGCAGGCCTCTATTCCGCGCTGTCCCAGGATAGGCCATTGAGCTACAAACTCACCGGCGAGCTGGATGCCACCTCATCGAACGCCCTGATCGGTGCCTTCAGGTTACCTGTCACAAGCAGTGGCACGGTTGGAGTTGATCGTTAGCTGTTCTGGATCGTCAATCCCCACGTTCCGTATTGACGAACTAAAATTAAAGACAGGAGGAAAGGCGACCGGAAGTAAGCGGTACGCCTTGTGCCAGGGAGAGAGGCGATTGATAACAGGATGGCGTTACTATGCCGGTGTGAGGTGGCTAAGATGGCGCCATCAGAACCTTACGGGAGATGTTGCCATGAAAGTATTTATGCTGATGGCTGGAAGTGGCCCTTTGATGATCCTGACCTCTCATGCATCCATCGAAGACCCGGTGATCCTGGAGAAACTGGCGGCAAAAGGACTCGATAAGTTTCTTGCCTATGAAGTTCCGCTCGATCTGGCAAAAGAGCGTTATGGCGGGCACTTTATCGTGGTGGCCAATGATCTGCATGAGACAGACGATCTGCGGGTGCTGGACTATAACGGAGAACGTGCACTCAGGTTGTTTACCTTTAAAGAGCTGGGAACGCCAATGGTTCACGAACCAACAATGGAACCCAAGACGGCAGTTGCCTGAGTGAAAGTCGCTCTTGTTATGCGGCGTCGCTTCGCTAGTTACTAGAACAGTTCTAGGGCATAGATAACGTAACCAGCAGCGGCGCCAACCAGCGGCAACCCCAGCCAGCGAAGTAATTTACCCAACTTGCCAGCACTGCTTGCCATCTTGGCCGTGTCTTGGTCCAGCAGATGTTCATCGAAGATATGTTCCACTGTCTCCGTGGCAATGGAGTTGGCAACTTCCTGTGAGACCTGGGTGGAGATTTCTCGCACCTGGGCCTCCAGGGAGCCTTCGGTGATCACCCGGATATGCTCGATCATCTCGTTCTTTTCCGGAACCTGAGCGAGGATCTCCGTCTTCAAATGCTGCAGCCGCTGGGAGAAGTCGTTGGCCAACTTCCGTATCTGCTCGTAGATACTTGCCTCAATCAGTGATTCCACGTTACGCTCATTGAGTTGCCGGACGAACTCCTCCAGTTCCTTGCTGACCTGTGATACCACCTCGCCTCGCAGAGAGCCAATATCCACCTCTGGAGGCTTGATGGCATCAAGCCGCTTGTCAACCAATGTGGCAACCAGAGGCTCGAGCATTTCAGTGACGGTATCCCTGGCAACCTCCCTGGCAATGGCATCGGCGTTTTCCTGAGCAATCCCGGCTGCCGCCGTTTCAGCGGTCTCCCGCGCCGCTTCGACCGCGATGGCGCGAATTTCATCCACGGCAACTACGGGCGGGGTGGCAACCACCTCATCGGCCGCCACTGGGGCGGTTTCCGCTGCCTCCTGCTTCTCTTCGATCAGTTGGATTATCGCCTTTAGACTGTCATCGGTCGGCGGTTTGGAGAGGATGCCCAGCGCACCATGCTCTATCGCCGCCTGCACATAACGCTCCCCTTCGTTGGCGGTACACATCACCATCGGGGTATTGGTGAAGCGGGCGTCCTTCTTAAGCTCAGTAATGGTTTCCAGGCCGTCGATCCCATCCATGAGGAAATCGACAAATATGGCATCCGGCGTCAGGTTCTTGAGTTGTTCAAGGGCCTGTTCTCCCGATTCCGCCATTTCCACTTCATCGAATCCGTTTCTCTTTAACAGGCGGCCTAGCACAATACGCGCGGACTTGGAATCATCGACCAGGAAGGCTTGTTTTGACACGTTCCATTCTCCATTACGGCAGTTTTCGTTCGGGATGTTTTCGATCAAAGAGGCAGGACAATTCGCGAGAGCTGCTCTGTGTCATATAATCAGCGGCCATCTATCCTGAATCCTGAGTTTTTTATGCCTGGCCCTAGCGCGAAAAATCTTACCCCGGAACTCGAATCCATTTTACGCAAACGTATCCTGATCCTCGACGGTGCCATGGGTACCATGATCCAGCGGTATAAGCTGGGAGAGGAGGACTACCGGGGTGAACGATTCGCCGACTGGCCTAAGGATTTGAAGGGTAACAATGACCTGCTGGTATTGAGCCAGCCGGGGATCATCCGCGGTATTCACGAGGAATACCTGGAGGCAGGGGCCGACATCCTGGAGACCAACACCTTCGGCGCCAACCGCATTTCCATGGCCGACTATGGTATGGAAGAGCTGGCCTATGAGATGAACCTGGCCGGCGCCCGGTTGGCTCGGGAAGCGGCGGACAAGTACGCCTCTGCGGCCAAACCCCGCTTCGTCGCCGGGGTGCTCGGCCCTACCAACCGCACCGCCTCCCTGTCGCCGGACGTGAACGATCCCGGCGCGCGCAACATCAGTTTCGACCAGCTGGTGGAGGCCTACAGCGAGGCTGCCCGGGGCCTGATCGAGGGTGGCGCCGACATATTGCTGATCGAAACCATCTTTGACACCCTCAACGCCAAGGCAGCGGTGTTCGCCTGCGAGCGGGTGTTCGACGAGGATAACCTGCGCTTGCCGATCATGATCTCCGGCACCATCACCGACCAGTCCGGGCGCACCCTCTCCGGCCAGACCACCGAGGCCTTCTACAACAGCCTGCGCCATGCCAGACCGATCTCCATCGGCCTCAACTGCGCCCTGGGGCCTGACATGTTGCGCCAGTATGTGGAAGAGATGTCACGGGTCTCCGAGACCTTTGTCTCCGCCCACCCCAACGCCGGTCTGCCTAACGAGTTTGGCGAGTACGACCTGGATGCGGAGCACATGGCGGGTTACATCGGCGAGTGGGCCAATTCCGGTTTTCTGAATATCGTCGGCGGCTGCTGCGGCACCACCCCGCTGCACATCAAGGCCATCGCCGAAGCGGTGGAGGGCAAGCCTCCCCGGCAACTCCCCGAGATTCCCCACGAGTGCCGCCTCTCCGGATTGGAGCCATTGAATATCGGCGCCAACTCCCTGTTCGCCAACGTGGGCGAGCGGGCCAATGTCACCGGCTCCGCCAAGTTCAAGCGCCTGATCCTCAACGAGGAGTATGAGGAGGCCTTGGGGATTTGCCGCACCCAGGTGGAGAACGGCGCCCAGGTGGTGGACGTGAACATGGACGAGGCGATGCTGGATGGAGTGGCCGCCATGCAGCGTTACCTCAGCCTCTGTGCCGGGGAGCCGGAGATCGTCAAGGTGCCGATGATGATCGACTCCTCCAAGTGGGAGATCATCGAGGCGGGCCTGAAGTGCGTGCAAGGCAAGCCCATCGTCAACTCCATCTCCATGAAAGAGGGGGTCGACAAGTTCATCGAGCAGGCTCGGCTCTGCCGTCGCTACGGCGCAGCGGTGATCGTCATGGCATTCGACGAGGCTGGCCAGGCCGATACCCGGGCGCGCAAGGTAGAGATCTGCCGCCGTGCTTACAAAATTCTCACCGAAGAGGTGGGCTTCCCGGCGGAGGACATCATCTTCGACCCCAACATCTTCGCCATCGCCACAGGCATCGAGGAGCACAATAACTACGGCGTCGACTTCATCGAGGCGACCCGGGAGATCAAACGGACCCTGCCCCACGTCCTGGTCTCCGGCGGCGTCTCCAATGTCAGCTTCTCCTTCCGTGGCAACAACCCGGTGCGCGAGGCGATCCACGCGGTTTTTCTCTACCACGCCATCCAGGCGGGCATGGACATGGGCATAGTCAACGCCGCCCAGTTGGCGGTCTATGACGAGCTGCCGCCAGAACTGCGGAATGCGGTGGAGGATGTGGTACTCAACCGCGACCCACAAGCGGGGGACCGATTGGTGGAGATCGCTCCCAACTATGCCGGTAAGGTCCATGTTGAGAAGAAGGAGGACCTGGAGTGGCGCAGTTGGGAGGTGGGCAAGCGCCTGGCGCACGCGATGGTGAAGGGCATCACCGATTTTATCATCGAGGACACCGAAGAGGCGCGCCAGCAGGTGGAGAAGACCCTGCATGTGATCGAGGGGCCGCTGATGGACGGCATGAATCGGGTCGGTGACCTGTTCGGCGCGGGCAAGATGTTCCTGCCTCAAGTAGTGAAGTCTGCGCGGGTGATGAAGAAGGCGGTGGCCTACCTGCAGCCCTACCTGGAGGCGGAGAAGGCGGAGTGCGGTGTGCAGACCCAGGGCAAGATCCTGATGGCGACGGTAAAGGGCGATGTGCACGACATCGGCAAGAATATCGTCGGCGTGGTGCTGCAGTGCAACAACTACAAGGTGATAGACATCGGCGTGATGGTGCCCGCCGACACCATCCTGCGGGAGGCCCGGGAGCAACAGGTCGACATCATCGGCCTTTCCGGCCTGATCACCCCTTCCCTGGACGAGATGGTGCATGTGGCCAAGGAGATGCAGCGCCTCGGCATGAGCCAGCCGTTGCTGATCGGCGGCGCCACCACCTCCATCGCCCACACCGCGGTGAAGATTGAGCCCCAGTACGAGAACCCGGTGGTCTATGTGCCCGATGCCTCCCGCGCGGTGGGGGTGGCATCCAACCTGCTCTCCGCTGAGCTGCGGGACGGCTTCGTCGTAGATCTCAAACAGGGATATGAGAGGGTAAGGCAGCGCAGAGCGAACAAGAACGAGGCGCGCAATCTTGTATCGATTGAAGCGGCTCGCGCCAACCCTACCCCCATCGACTGGTCCGCCTACCAACCGGTCAGGCCCGCCAAATTAGGCATCACCGTACTCAAGGATATCTCCCTGGCGGAATTGACCGACCACATCGACTGGACCTTCTTCTTTCATGCCTGGCAGATGAAGGGCCGCTACCCGCGGATTCTGGATGACCCGGAGAAAGGCGAGGAGGCACGCAAGCTGTTCGCCGACGCCGAGGCCATGTTGCGGCAGATCATCGATGAGCAGTGGCTGAGGGCCGCGGCGGTGGTGGGGCTGTTTCCCGCCAATGCCTCGGGCGATGACATTCAGATCTATCAGAACGAGGAACGTAAGGAAGTACTCACTACCCTGCATAACCTGCGCAAACAGGGGAAGCAACCCACGGGTAAATATAATGAGTGTCTGGCGGATTTCATAACCCCGAAGGATACCGGCGTCAGTGATTACCTCGGTGGCTTCGCCTGCACTGCCGGCATCGGCATCGATGCCAAGCTTGCCGAATTCGAACAGGAACATGACGACTACCAGGCCATCATGCTCAAGGCCCTGGCGGACCGACTGGCGGAGGCCCTGACGGAGTGGCTGCACGCAAAGGTGCGCCGGGAGCTCTGGGGCTACGCGAAGGATGAGGCGCTCAGCAATGAGCAGTTGATCGCCGAACAATATGTTGGCATCCGCCCTGCCATGGGCTACCCGGCCAGCCCGGACCACACAGAGAAGGATCTGCTGTGGGCACTACTGGACGCAGAGGCGAACACCGGCATCTGGCTTACCGAATCCAAGGCGATGGTACCCACCGCCTCGGTCAGCGGCCTCTACTTCGCCCATCCGGATGCGCGCTACTTTGCGGTCGGCAAGCTCAATCGGGACCAGGTGGAGGACTACGCCGAACGCAAAGGAATGGATCTCTCTGAGACCGAAAAGTGGCTGGCGCCTAATCTGGCCTATGAGCCAGACACTTGAAAAGAAAAACTCTCACCCTACAATAGCCGGCAGAAACGGTGCCGGGCGTGACAGGGTTGCGCTCGGTTAAAAGGGAACAGGGTGAAAGGCCCTGGCTGTCCCCGCAACTGTAAGCGAGAAATTCTGCTTGAGTACTAAGCCACTGGCAAACGCTGGGAAGGCCGGGCAGGGTGTAGATCCGCAAGTCAGGAAACCTGCCGTTTCAGCGTCGCTTGACCACTGTACGGGGCATTCAGTGGCGCGGTTCTCCGTTGGCTGACGCATGGGAGCGTATCCGCTCCGTTCCTGATGTGTCCCCGCGGGATGGCTTTTCCGGTCTCCCGTGCTGAACCCGAACATCTGACATCGGGTTCTTCCCGCACATCTCCAATGTCTGCTCACAGGAGATTCAGCATGAAACCGCTTCTCGCAATAGCCTCTGGCTGCCTCGTCTTGACCAGCCCGGCATTCGCAGCCGAGTCAGCCCAGCTGGACGAGATCAACGTCACGGCCACGCGTACCGCCCGCACTGTGGATGAAACCCTGGCCCCGGTGGAGGTCATCACCCGTCCAGAGATTGAGCGCAGCCAGGCCATCAATCTGATAGACCTGCTCGCCGGCCGCCCTGGCATCGACCTGGTTAGCCGGGGGGGCTATGGCAGCGTCTCCAGCCTTTTCCTGCGGGGCACCAAGTCCGAGCACTTGCTGGTGCTCATCGATGGGGTGCGCATCGGCTCCGTTAGCAGTGGCGGCCCTTCACTGCACACCCTGCCCCTGAGCCAGATCGAACGCATCGAGATCGTGCGCGGCCCCCGCTCCAGCCTCTATGGCGCCGATGCCGTTGGCGGGGTGATCCAGATCTTCACCCGCAAGGGGGAGACAGGCATCCACCCCAGCGCCAGTATTACAGTGGGCTCCAACAACACCAAAGATATCTCCGCCAGCCTCTCCGCCGGCACTAAACAGACCCGCTATCATCTGGGGCTCGCTTATCTGGAGACGGACGGTATCAGTGCCATCAAGGACAACAACCCGGACGATGACGGCTACAGCAACCGCTCCCTCAACGCCAGTCTGGGCCATACCTTCAGTGGCGGCCAGCAAGTGGATCTGCAGTTTCTGCGCACCCAGGGCAGCGTCGAGTACGACGACAGCTTTGACATCACCGGCCGCTACGAGAACGATTTCGTGCAGCAGGTGGCAAACGCCAAGCTCTCCTTTACCCCACTGGAATCCTGGGATGTCATCCTGACCCTGGGGGAGAGCCGGGATGAGACGGACGATCTGGTCTACGGCGAGATCAACACCCGCCGCAAACAGGCCTCCTGGCAGAACGACCTCAATCTCACACAGAATCAGATCCTCACCGCCGGTATCGACCTGTTGCGGGACAGCGTAAGCGGTTCCTTGACCTATGCGGAGGATACGCGAGACAACCAGGCCATCTTCACCCAGTACCAGGGGGCGTTCGGGCAGCTCAATCTGACCGCCGGGCTGCGCCATGACGACAACGAGGCCTTCGGCAACCACACCACCGGCAACCTCTCCCTGGGCCATGCTATCACTTCACAGGTCAGAGGCATCCTCTCCTACGGCACCGCATTCAGGGCCCCCAGCTTCAACGACCTCTACTATCCTGGTTTCAGCAACCCGGAACTGCAACCCGAAGAGTCCACCAGCTATGAGCTGGGCTTCACCGGCGACCCGGGCTGGGGCAGCTGGGAGCTGCGCGCCTTTCGTACCGAGATCGACAACATGATCCAGTACAATCCCAATGCGGGAAAACCGGAGAATATCGCCGCGGCGCGCATCGATGGGCTGGAAACCCGCATCGACACCCGTCTGTTGGACTGGGATCTCTCGACTAGTCTGACCCTGCTCGACCCACGGGACGAATCCACCGACCAGGTTCTGCAGCGCCGGGCCAGAAAGACCCTGCGCATCGATGCCGACCGGACCTTCGGCAAGACCGGTCTCGGGCTCTCTTTCATTGCTCAGGGCAGCCGGGAGGATCTCGCCTATTCCACCTGGCCCGCCACCTCGGTCACCCTCAGTGGCTATGGCTTGGTGGACCTGAGGGCCAGCAGGCAGCTGAGCAGTGACTGGGTGCTGCGCGGCCAGATCAAGAACCTGTTCGACAAGGAGTATGAGACGGTATACAACTACAATACCCTGGGACGCGAGCTGTTTATCTCCATCGCCTACTTACCGGGGACCTGATGAATATGGGCAAGCTGCTGTTGTTTCAGCTCTTGTTGCTGTTGAGTGGTGGGATATGTGCGGATGAGGCAACACCCTCCCGGGTGGTCTCCATCAACCTCTGCACCGACCAGTTGCTGCTGATGCTGGCCGACCCCGCCCAGGTCGCCTCCATCAGCTATCTGGCCCGCGACCCAGAGAGCTCCTTCGTGGCGGACCAGGCCCTCGCCTATCCGGTCAATCACGGCCGGCTAGAGGAGTTGATCAGCTTACGGCCCGATCTGGTGCTGGTCGGGGCCTACACCGATCCCCGCTTGCTGAGGCAGTTGAAAAGGTTCGGCATGCGAGTGGAGCAGTTTCCACTGACCAGTTCCATCGATGGCGTCAAGACGGACATCCGTCGCATGGCGGAGCTGTTGGGCCGCCCGCAACAGGGCAACACTCTGGTCGAAATAATGGAAGCCAAGATTGACCGGATTGAGCTGGATGTTGAGCGTGACGAGCAACCTAAGGCGCTGTTCTACCAGCCCAGGGGCTATACCAGCGGTAAGCACACCCTGCAGGATGAGGCCCTGAGGATCGCAGGCTGGCGCAATGTCGCCGCAGAGCACGGCATCGACGGCTACGCCCCCATCGATCTGGAGGCCCTGCTGCTGGCGCAGCCGGAGCAGCTCTTCACCTCGAGCCATACCTCCAGCGCCCAGTCCAGAGCCCAGCAGCAGCTCCACCATCCGGCCCTGGGGCGACTGCTGAAAAACCGTCCGATCCGGGAGATCCCATTCAAATACTGGATCTGCGCCGGCCCGATGATCGCCGATGCTATTCTCACACTGAATGCGGCCCATGACCGCTAAAGGGGTTACACAGACCCGTCTGCTGGGCCTGCTGGCGGGAGGCCTGTGTCTGCTTCTTCTGCTCTCAATTTTCGTGGGAAACCAGGCCATTCCCCTGTATCAGGCCCTGTCCGAGAGTTTTTCGGACATCAGCAGCGTCTATGCGGTCATACTCACCGAGGTGCGCCTGCCGCGTACCCTGCTCGCCCTGTTTGCCGGGGCCACCCTGGGACTTTGCGGGGCAGTGATGCAGTCCCTGTTGCGCAACCCGCTGGCCAGTCCCGGACTCATCGGCAGCGCCAGCGGCGCGGTCCTCGGTGCAGTCATCGCGCTCTATTTCGGGTTCGCCGGTCTATGGCCTGGCGCCCTGCCGCTGAGTGGAATTATCGGTTCCCTCGGGGCCACCCTGTTGGCCTATCTGCTGGCGGGGCGCAACGGGGG
>CBDVCD010000046.1:0-16529 GCA_965372385.1 uncultured Gammaproteobacteria bacterium
TGAGTGAACAGCGCTACACCGCGAATGGCACACTTGTGGTGGCACATAGCTGCGTCGCCTACATGGATGTAGGTGAGGGGCGTGAGCTGGGAGCGGTAAGCTTTACAACTCCTTGGAATAGAATAACTATTCCGCGTCGTTGTGCCTTGCCCTGCACCACCACAAGCGCACCCTTCACGGTGTTCAACTGAGGATTCTAGGTTAACGTATGAGCCTAAGCATTATCCTAATCTGCCTTCTGGCGGAGCGATTTCTCCTGGAGCATCAGGATTTACGTCAGTTCAACTGGTTCTCCGACTACAGCAATTGGTTTGAACGGCAGGAGTTGCCGAACTGGATACAGCAGGGTTTTGGCGGCATCATTATCCTGTTATTGCCACCCCTGTTAGCCGTCACACTCCTCCAGCAGCTCCTGAATGTAAGCCTGTTTGGAATCCCCGGGACGCTGTTTGCCGCCCTTGTACTGCTCTATAGTTTCGGACCGCAGGATCTCGATCGTCAGATCAGCCGATTCGTCGAGGCAAGAGAACAGGGTGACGAAGAACAGGCCATCTCTATCGCAAAAGAATTACTCCACGATGAACCCCCACCCCACGACCCCAGCTACTCCCAAGCCGTTGCGGAAGGCGTACTGGAACAGGCCAACTGTCGTATTTTCGCGGTGATTTTCTGGTTTTTACTGCTTGGTCCAAGCGGCGCCCTGTTGTATCGACTCGCCACCCTCCTGCCTAAATTACAGACCGCCAACAGGCAACTGGATCTTTTTCGCTCCAGCAAGCAGTTGCTTGCTATCCTCGATTGGATCCCGGCCCGCCTCACTGCCCTTGCATATGCGCTGGCAGGCAGTTTCGAAGATGCCCTCTATGGTTGGCGTAGCTATCATGCAGGCCGTAGGGATGAGTTCGAAAGCAACGCAAGTGGCGTCTTGATCTGTACCGGTACCGGCGCACTGCGCCTGTCTACCCTGCTTGACACCGATGACGCGGAACAGAGCTCTCGCCACCACTACCTGGCGGAAACAGCCATGGGACTGGTCTGGCGCTCGTTGGTGGTCTGGCTCGTATTACTATCGCTGTTTGCCTTGGCTGGCTGGATCTGAACCCATGTCGGACGCCCAGTGGTGTTTCGGGCAGGCCAGTTTATTTCCCTCCCCATTTTTCTCATGACGACCCATATCTGTGGCTTATGAGTTCGACTCCGGTTATTCTGATCTGCATCAAGACATGACACAATCAATAAACACTTAGACACAACATGGAATCCGACAAACGCATTCGAAAAACTAAAATAATCGCTACTGTGGGCCCTGCATGCGACTCCCTTGAAACGATTCGAGCCATGATACTCGCCGGGATGAACGTGGCGCGCCTCAATCTCTCCCATGGAACATTTGGTGAGCACAAGGAGAGGCTCAATCGAATTCGTCGTGCCGCCGATTCCACGCAGACGAACATTGCCATCATGATAGACACTCGGGGCATAGAGATTCGTACCGGCCCGATTCAAGGCGGCAGTATCGAACTCTCAATTGGCGACAGTTTCACTCTGTTCACAGACCACCGGGTTGGAGATCGCAAGGGCGTTTCAATTACCTACGTAAAACTGCCGCATGAGGTCAAGACAGGGACACCCATTTTACTTGATGATGGTAATATTGAACTCATCGTCGAGCAGACAGAGCAACGAGAGATCAGATGTAGAGTGGTTACTGGCGGCCGGCTCGGCGAATCAAAGAGCTTGAATCTACCGGAAACAGAACTTTCCCTGCGTGCGGTCAGCCCCGATAATCGCGAAGACGTGATTCGCGAAATGACTTTTGCCGCGGAAAACGAGGTGGACTATATCGCAGCCTCATTCGTCCAGCACGAGGATGACATACATCTGTTACGCGATGTGCTGAAACAACACGACGTCCACATTCCCATCATTGCGAAAATCGAAAATCGCGCAGGGGTCAACAACCTTGAAGCGATAGTCAATGCCGCTGATGGAGTCATGGTTGCCAGGGGAGATTTAGGCGTGGAGCTGCCGTTAGCGGATGTGCCATGCACGCAGAAAAAGATCATCCGCATGACGGTAACAAACGGCAAACCCGTCATCACTGCCACTCAAATGCTCGAATCCATGCAACGCAACCCAAAACCCACCCGGGCAGAGGCATCGGATGTAGCAAATGCAATTCTTGATGGCTCATCCGCAATCATGCTTTCAGGCGAAACCGCGGCAGGTAATTATCCTGTAAAGGCTGTTCAAACCATGGCTGAAATCGCCCTTCGTGCAGAGTCCTATTTGAGTGAATACGGTTATTTACAGATAATCGCGCTTAATCCAGCCAATATGGTAACAGAGGCGGTGAGTCAGGCTGCTACGAACATGGCAGTCAACCTGAAGGCAGCAGCAATTTTCAGTTTGACTGAACGCGGACTTACCCCACGCATGGTCTCCAAGCACAGACCGGCCTGCCCTATTATTGCTATTACGAGTTCTAGGGCCGTAGCAAGACGGCTGGCGCTGAATTGGGGTGTCATCCCCATCTGTTATGAAGGAGTAAAAGAGGACGATGCCAAACTGTTATTTGGCCTGGAACGTTGCAAACAACTCGGTTATATAAAGGCTGGCGATATCGTTATTTCAACCGCCGGATTTCATCAACAGGCCGGTGGTACCGATTCCATTCGTGTGCTTAGGTTGGACGATTAACTGGGTAACCTGTTAACCTAAAATCAGCGGCTAACCACAGCAAGTGATGTCTACTGGCGGGCATAAAAAAGCCCTGTAATCTAACAATTACAGGGTTCTTTTAAAAGGTGAGGGTTGCCGCAACGCGAGTTTTATTTATTCTTCGTTTGCATCCACAGTCTCTGTATCTTCGCCAATTTGAGGACGATCCACCAACTCGACGTAGGCCATGGGCGCCTTATCTCCTGGGCGGTGACCACATTTTAGAATTCGTAGATATCCCCCAGGACGATCTTTATAGCGCGGTCCCAACTCAACAAACAGCTTACCTACCGCACTCTTGTCACGTAACCGAGCAAAGGCCAAACGGCGTTTAGCAACATTGTCAGTTTTTGACATGGTTATCAGAGGTTCAGCAACACGACGAAGTTCCTTCGCCTTGGGAAGCGTGGTCTTGATCAATTCATGATTGATCAGGGAAACCGCCATGTTCTGAAACATAGCCTTGCGATGACTACTGTTACGATTCAGTTGGCGTCCAGATTTACGATGGCGCATGGGTCGACTTCCCTACTAGAAAAAAGTTATAAAAATTGTCAGGCGCTTAGTGTTGCGCAAGCTGCTCTTCAATATTCTCTGGCGGCCAGTGCTCCAGACGCATGCCGAGTGATAAGCCACGCCGAGCCAGGACATCTTTGATCTCCGTAAGAGATTTTTTACCCAAGTTCGGGGTTTTCAGCAACTCCACCTCGGTTCTTTGGATCAGATCACCAATCAAGAAGATGTTCTCTGCCTTGAGACAGTTTGCAGAGCGTACCGTCAATTCAAGGTCATCAACCGGACGCAGTAAGATCGGATCAACCGCAGGCTCTTCTGGCTCCGCTACGGAGACAGCCGTTTCAGCTTCCAGGTCAACAAAGACTGACAACTGATCACGCAGTATATTGGCAGAACGCCTGATCGCCTCCTCGGGATCGATGGTGCCATTGGTTTCCAGTTCTATAACCAAACGGTCTAGATTGGTTCGCTGTTCAACTCGAGCCGATTCTACGGAGTAAGCCACGCTACGTACGGGACTAAACGAGGCATCTACCTGCAGCATGCCGATCGGTCTGTCATCACCCGCTGAACTCTCTCTGGTTGCCGCAGGTTGATAACCACGGCCACGACGCACATTCATCGTCATGTTGATTTCGCCAGACTTGGTAAGCGTCGCAATCAAATGATCAGGATTGGCTATCTCGACATCGTGATCCAAGGTTATATCACTGGCCAGTACAGGACCTGGTCCTTTTTTCTGTAGTCGCAGAGTTGCTTCATCCCTGGTGTGTAGACTGATGGCAACCTGCTTAAGGTTTAACAGGATCTCCAGGACATCTTCCTGCACGCCCTCAATGGTTGTGTATTCATGTAAGACATCCGAAATCTCAACATCGGTGATGGCACTTCCCGGCATGGACGAAAGCAAGATACGACGCAGTGCGTTACCCAGAGTATGGCCAAAGCCTCTTTCCAGAGGTTCCAATGTCACTTTCGCCTTTGTTTCTGAAACTGGCTGTATATTGACTATACGAGGTTTCAAAAACTCTGTAACACTTTCTGTCATGAATATTCCTCTCGACCAGGCTTACTTGGAGTACAACTCAACAACCAACTGCTCGTTAATTTCAGCAGGGAGATCCGCACGATCTGGCACACGCTTGAAATTACCCTTCATCGCCTTCAGATCAACCTCAACCCAGTCGACAAATCCATACTGCTCAGCCAATGCGAGTGCGCCCTGAATACGTACCTGTTTTTTAGCCTTCTCGCGAATGGACACCACATCTTCCGCACTTACCTCATACGAAGGAATACTCACTACCTTTCCATTCACTTCAATTGCCTTATGGCTGACGAGTTGGCGGGCTTCAGCACGCGTGGCACCAAACCCCATCCGATACACCACATTGTCCAACCTTGTTTCCAATAGCCGTAACAGGTTTTCACCCGTGGCGCCTTTATGCTGCGCCGCGGCTTTATAGGAGTTACGGAAGTGTTTCTCCATGACACCGTAGATCCTGCGTACTTTTTGCTTTTCACGCAGCTGCAAGCCGTAATCCGATACGCGACGGCGGCGATCGGCAGACTGTCCCGGTACCTTCTCCATGTTGCATTTGGAATCCAGGGAACGCACGCGGCTTTTGAGGAACAGGTCAGTTCCTTCACGGCGACTTAATTTACATTTAGGTCCAATGTACCTTGCCATGATTCAACTCCAGGTTTCAGACGCGGCGCTTTTTAGGAGGACGACAGCCATTATGCGGAATGGGCGTGACATCAGAGATACTGGTGATTTTGAATCCGGCATTATTCAATGCCCTTACAGCGGATTCACGTCCTGGCCCAGGGCCCTTGACATTAACATCAAGGTTTCTCACACCATACTCCTTGACCATCTGACCGACACGGTCAGCAGCTACCTGAGCGGCAAATGGCGTGCTTTTACGTGACCCACGGAACCCCGAACCACCCGAGGTAGCCCATGCAAGTGCGTTACCCTGGCGGTCACTGATCGTGATGATGGTGTTGTTGAAAGAGGCATGAATATGTGCAACACCATCGGTTACACTCTTCTTGACCTTTTTCTTTGAGCGGCTGCTCGGTTTTGCCATTTTATGTTCCTACGAAATCGATAACACTGAAAAAACTGGACTAGCGCTTGATCGGACGACGCGGACCTTTTCGGGTGCGTGCGTTGGTACGCGTACGTTGACCTCGTAACGGTAAGCCACGACGATGACGGATTCCTCTATTAGATCCAAGATCCATCAATCGCTTGATATTCATGGAAATTTCCCGGCGCAGATCACCTTCAATGGTAAATTTAGCTACCGCCGACCGAATTGCATCCACCTGATCTTCACTCAGTTCCTGAATCTTCTTATGCGGTTCGATACCCGCTTCTTTGCAAATATCAGTGGCGCGGGTGTGACCAATGCCATAGATCGATGTCAACGCAATCACTGCGTGCTTACGATCTGGTATGTTGACTCCTGCAATTCGAGCCATTTGATTAATCTCCTAAAACTTATCCGCAGCGTCAGCGGACGGAAACGGGCAATAGTAACTGCTCACTCATCTTTAATCAAGCAGACACAGCCTATTTAGAACCTTAGCCTTGGCGTTGTTTGTGCCGTCCTTCCTTGCAGATGACACGTACCACGCCATTACGTCGGACAATCTTGCAATTGCGGCAAACCTTTTTAACTGATGCGCGTACTTTCATGGGTCAAGCTCCAATTTTCAAAATTCTAGTAAAATCATTGAATCATCAACGAATGAGCCCGGTACGAGACCCAACACCTTTCAGATTGGCCTTCTTCATTAACCCCTCATATTGGTGTGACATCAGATGTGCCTGCACCTGGGCCATGAAGTCCATGACAACAACCACGATAATCAAGAGAGAGGTACCACCGAAATAGAAAGGCACATTCCAGCCGACGATCAGGAATTCAGGCAAAAGGCAGACCATAGTGATATAGATGGCACCCGCCAAAGTAAGTCGTGACATCACGCCATCGATATATTTGGCCGTCTGCTCACCTGGGCGAATACCCGGAATGAATGCCCCTGAGCGTTTCAGATTATCTGCCGTCTCCCTCGAGTTAAATACAAGAGCTGTATAAAAAAAGCAGAAAAATATAATCGCTGCCGCATAGGCCATGACATAGACAGGCTCACCCGGCGACAATTTTGCGAAAATATCCTGGATCCAGCGAGTATCTTCCGTGTTACCAAACCACTGCCCCAGGGTGGCAGGGAATAGAATGATGCTCGACGCGAAGATGGGTGGAATAACACCCGCCATATTCAGCTTTAGCGGTAGATGCGTGCTCTGAGCCGCTAACATGCGCCGCCCCTGTTGGCGTTTGGCATAGTTGACCGTGATTCTGCGCTGCCCTCTCTCAACGAACACCACGAATGCTGTCACCGATATCGCCAGAACAAAGAGAAAGAGAATGGTCAAGGCATTCAACTCGCCGGTCCTTGCCAACTCAAGCGTACCACCGATTGCGGAAGGCAGGCCTGCCACGATGCCGGCAAAAATGATCAGCGAGATACCATTGCCGATACCACGCTCGGTAATCTGCTCACCCAGCCACATGAGGAACATGGTTCCGGTTACAAGTGATACCGTCGACGTAACGATAAAACCCAGTCCCTGATGGATTACCACCGTTTCGCCGCCCGCCGTCTGACTTTGCAGCGCAATAGATATTCCAATTGCCTGGAAGGTGGCCAACCCCACCGTACCGTAACGGGTATATTGGGTTATTTTCCGCCTGCCCGCTTCTCCCTCTTTTTTCAGCTGCTCAAGCGTCGGAATTACCGCGCTCATCAACTGCATGATAATCGATGCGGAGATATAGGGCATGATACCCAGAGCGAACAGACTGGCCCTCTCCAAAGCGCCACCCGAGAACATGTTGAACATATCCAGTATCGAACCTTGAGCCTGTTCGAACAGCGCCGCCAAGGCAACTGGATTCACGCCAGGTACCGGTATGAAGGTTCCGATGCGAAAGACAAGCAAGGCACCGGCAACAAACAATAATCGTTGACGTAATTCCGTAAGGCGACCCATGCCACCTAACGCATTCATCATTCCCGAGTCACTTTTTGCCATTTATTCTTCGACCTTTCCGCCAGCTGCTTCAATGGCAGCTCGTGCCCCTTTGGTAACGCCCAGACCTTGAATGGTCACAGCGCGATCAATATTCCCCGATGCGAAGACCTTCGCTCTGTTGATTGATTTGCCAACCAGATTGGCTTTCTTCAGTGCCGCCAGATCAATCACCTCATCAGACATCTTAGCCAACTCACTCAATCTGATTTCAGCGGTAGATTGGGCGATATGTGAGTGGAATCCGACCTTTGGCAGTCTACGTTGCAAAGGCATCTGACCGCCTTCGAAACCAACCTTGTGAAATCCACCTGAGCGAGACTTCTGACCTTTGTGACCACGACCACAGGTTTTACCCAGTCCGCTACCAATCCCTCTCCCTACGCGTTTAGCGTCGCTTTTACTGCCTGTCGGTGGATGAATCGTATTAAGTCGCATTTCAAGCCTCCTTCACTTTAACCATGTAAGAGACCTTGTTGACCATACCACGGGTACAAGGTGTATCTTCCACATCAACAGTCTGGTGCATACGACGTAGTCCTAGGCCTCTGACACAAGCCTTATGGGTGGCCAGGCGCCCGTTCATGCTCCGAACCAGGATAACCTGCATCATTTTTTTATCTGCCATTGTTTACCCCAGAATCTCTTCTACTGTCTTGCCACGTTTCGCAGCCACGGTTTCTGGATCACTCATATGTTTGAGTCCGTTGATGGTCGCTCGCACAACATTGACCGGGTTATTGGTGCCGATACATTTAGCTAGTACGTTGTGCACCCCGACAACCTCGCAAACAGCACGCATTGCGCCACCCGCGATAATTCCCGTTCCCTCAGAAGCGGGTTGCATATAGACCTTCGCTGCACCATGCCTGCCCATCAGTGGATACTGTAAGGTGGAACCCTTGAGCTTCACCTGAACCATATTCTTGCGCGCGTTCTCCATCGCCTTTTGAATCGCAATGGGTACCTCTTTTGCCTTACCAGTACCGAAGCCAACACGACCTTTTCCATCGCCCACGACTGTCAGCGCTGAAAAACCAAACTGACGACCGCCTTTCACCACCTTGGCAACACGATTGACATTGATCAGTTTCTCTAACAGATCATCGCCTTCAGGCTTTGCGTTAAAATTTGACATTATACTGAACCCTTAAAATTGCAGGCCAGCTTCACGAGCCGCCTCTGCCAACGCCTTGACACGACCGTGATAGCGAAATCCCGAACGGTCAAACGCAACACGATCAATCCCAGCCTCCTTGGCCCTTTCAGCAATAAATCTACCTACTACCGAAGCAGCCTTGGCATTTCCGGTAGAGCCGCTGATCTCGCTTTTT
The DNA here is from genome assembly GCA_965372385.1 of uncultured Gammaproteobacteria bacterium. GTDB lineage: Bacteria > Pseudomonadota > Gammaproteobacteria > Chromatiales > Chromatiaceae > JASJBU01. The sequence continues at coordinate 8,683 of CBDVCD010000046.1, forward strand.
ACTGCCTTATCAAGTGTCGATGCACTTGTCAGAACCTGCTCTCCATTCGGTGCGATGATCTGAGCATAGATATGTTGCAGTGTTCTATGGATGGTCAGACGATGAGCACCCAATTCGCGAATTTTCGCGCGAGCACGTCTGCCGCGACGTATACGAGCTTGTTTCTTGTCCATCGTTCAACCCTACTATTTCTTCTTAGCCTCTTTGCGTACGACATGCTCGTCAGAGTAGCGTACACCCTTGCCTTTGTATGGCTCCGGCGGCCGATGGGCGCGAATCTCCGCGGCCACCTGACCCACCCTTTGCTTGTCACAACCACTGACAACTATTTCCGTAACGGAAGGTGTTGATACCTCAATCCCCTCCGGTACCGGATAATCCACCGGATGTGAAAAACCAAGATTAAGATTCAAGACCTTACCTTTGGCTTGCGCACGATAGCCGACGCCAACCAGTTGCAGTTTACGCTCATATCCCTGGCTCACTCCCGTTACCATGTTGTTAATTAGGGCACGCATGGTGCCAGCCATGGCCCAAGCTGATTTATCATCAGCCTTGGGGGTAATATTCAGGGATACATCATCCTGCGCCACGCTGACGAGTCCATGTAGTTCAATTTCCAAATTTCCCTTTGGACCCTTGACTGCCATGCTTTGGCCATCCAGCTTTACTTCAACACCGGAAGGAATTGTCACCGGGGTTTTTGCAATTCTTGACACTGTAACGTCCTCTAGGCGACAAAAGCGATGACTTCACCGCCCTGTCCGGCTGCACGAGCCGCACGGTCTGTCATTACGCCTTTTGAAGTGGAAATAATCGCAACACCAAGACCACCGCGAACGTTTGGCAGTTCATTCCGGCCTTTATAGACCCGGAGGCCAGGACGACTGACACGTTTGATCTCTTCGATCAGTGGTTGACCCTGGAAATAACGAAGTTGAATAACCATGACATGCATGGGACCCTCGCTTTTAACCGAAACGTCTTGGATATATCCTTCGTCTTTGAGAAGGTTGGCAATTGCCAATTTTTGCTTGGAGGAGGGCAACTCGACAACAGTCTTTTTAGCTGCCTGGCCATTACGGATGCGGGTAAGCATATCCGCAATTGGATCTGACATACTCATTCGTGAGCTCCTAAGGGTCAGGCCGCCTTCAACGACGCGATACCCATAAAGTTAAAAACCAGGCATTTTTGCCTGGTGAAAACAGTTGATTTTACCAGCTTGCCTTTACAAGTCCAGGAATATCTCCACGCATAGCAGCCTCACGCAGTTTATTTCTGCTCAGACCAAACTTCCGATAGTAACCATGGGGCCTACCTGTTATCCGACAGCGATTATGCTTACGTACGGCGCTGGCGTCTCGAGGCATTTTCTGTAGTTTCATGGCAGCCTCTTCAATCTCTTCTAAACTGCTGTTTGGATTTTTGATGACTGCCTTGAGTGCTTCACGCTTAGCGGTGTGTTTTGCCATCTGCCGTGCACGTTTGTTTTCACGTGCAATCATGCTCTTCTTTGCCATATCGAAACTCAGTTTTTAAAGGGAAACTTGAAGGCTTCCAACAGTGCACGTCCTTCTTCATCAGTACGTGCCGAGGTAGTAATGGTGATATCCAGCCCGCGCAGAGCATCGATTTTGTCATAATCGATCTCCGGGAACATGATCTGTTCGGTGACGCCCATGCTGTAGTTGCCACGACCATCAAAAGATTTACCATTCAGGCCCCGAAAATCTCTGATACGCGGGATTGCGATATTGATCAGACGATCCAGAAACTCATACATCCTTTCCCGACGTAGCGTGACCTTACAACCTATTGGCCAACCTTCACGAATCTTGAAACCTGCATTGGACTTCCTGGCATAAGTGATGATCGGCTTCTGCCCGGCGATCTTTTGCATGTCGCCCACGGCAAATTCCATGATCTTTTTGTCACCAATCGCTTCGCCGACCCCCATGTTCAGAGTGATCTTGGTGATCTTAGGTACCTGCATTACACTCTTGAACTGTAACCTGTCCATCAACTGCTGGACCATGGTCTCTTTATACTCTTGCTGTAATCTTGACATCGCTGATCACGCCTCAGATATCCACGACTTCGTCGTTGGATTTGAAAACACGAACCTTCTTTCCATCTTCCAGAATCTTGAAACCGACACGATCCGCCTTACCTGTCGCCGGATTGAACAAGCCAAGATTGGATATATGGATAGGCATCTCCTTGTCGGTTATACCACCCGGTTCGCCCTTGTTGGGATTCGGCTTGATGTGCTTTTTGGCCATGTTGATGTTTTCAACAACCATACGATCTTCGCCCACCATCTTAATAACCGTGCCGCGTTTGTCCTTGTCTTTGCCAGCCAAGACAACAACCTCGTCACCCTTCTTAATTTTGCTCGCCATAACGCTTCCTCACAAAACCTCTGGTGCAAGCGAGATGATCTTCATGAACCGCTCACTGCGTAATTCGCGGGTAACAGGCCCAAAGATACGAGTACCGATTGGTTGATGCTGACTGTTCAACAAAACAGCCGCATTGGTATCGAACCGGATTATCGAGCCATCAGGGCGTCTGACGCCCTTCTTTGTGCGCACAACCACTGCGTTGTACACATCACCCTTTTTCACCTTACCGCGTGGTATGGCATCTTTGACACTGACTTTAATAATGTCACCGATACCCGCATAGCGGCGATGCGATCCACCAAGCACTTTTATACACTGCACTCGCTTGGCACCGCTGTTATCGGCCACATTCAGGTTTGTCTGCATCTGAATCATGGTTATGCCCTAATATAGAATTGAATATCTGTTGCCCAGGATCGGTAAAGCTCAGCGTGCGCGTACCAGAACCCTGAGCAAGCGCCAGGATTTGGTTTTGGACATGGGACGGCACTGTTCTACCATTACCGTATCGCCCTTATTGCACTCATTAGCTTCATCATGCGCGTGGACCTTGGTCGAACGACGCATAAACTTACCATAAACCGGATGTTTCACCCGGCGCTCCGCAACGACCGTAATGGACTTGTCCATCGAATCGCTGACAACCTGACCAACCAGTGTGCGGTTGCTGGCTTCCTGTTCACTCATGATGCTTTACTCGACTTCTGTTCATTCATCACCGTCTTGATACGCGCAATCTCTTTGCGTATCTCGTTGAAACGCGACGGTCGACTAAGTTGTCCGGTACCCTGTTGCATGCGCAGATTGAACTGCTCCTTGAGCAATTCATTCAGATTGCCAGTTAACTCCTCAGGAGTTTTCTCTCGTAGTTCAATCGCCTTCATTACATTACCGTCCGCTTCACGAAAGCTGTGGATATGGGTAGCTTTGCCGATGCCAGAGCAAATGCTTCACGCGCCAGCTCCTCAGAAATACCCTCGATCTCATACAGCATGCGCCCAGGCTGAATCTGTGCGACCCAGTACTCTACGTTACCCTTGCCTTTACCCTGCCGCACTTCGAGCGGTTTTTTCGTAATAGGCTTATCAGGAAAGATTCGAATCCACAATTTACCGCCACGCTTGACATGACGTGTTATGGTCCGGCGGGCGGCCTCAATCTGTCGTGCGGTTATCCGGCCTCGTCCAGTGGACTTAAGGCCGAATTCGCCAAAGGATACCGAGCTACCGGTGTTTGCAAGACCGCGGTTACGTCCCTTGTGCTGTTTGCGAAATTTTGTTCGTTTTGGTTGTAACATGGCTTATGACCTCTTGCCAGCCCCCTTACCCCTTGGTTTGGACTGCTCCCGAGCTTCCTCACCATCACCATATACTTCACCCTTGAAGATCCAGACCTTCACGCCAATGATTCCATAGGTGGTGTTTGCTTCCGCAAACCCATAATCGATGTCGGCACGCAGTGTATGCAAGGGCACGCGGCCCTCACGATACCACTCAGATCGCGCTATCTCGGCACCATTCAGTCGACCACCGACGTTAATCTTGATACCCCCAGCGCCAAGGCGCATGGCATTCTGTACGGAACGCTTCATTGCACGCCGATACATCACACGTCGCTCAAGCTGTTGCGCGATACCCTCCGCAACAAGCTGAGCATCCAGTTCAGGCTTGCGGATTTCCTCAATGCTCATGTGCACCGGGATGCCCATCATGCGGGAAACTTCACCGCGCAGGGCATCGATATCCTCACCCTTTTTACCGATGACCAAACCTGGACGGGCTGTATGCACCGTTATATGTGCGTTGTTGGCCGGACGGTCAATCTGAATCCGACTGACCGATGCCTGAGAGAGACGCTTTTTCAGGTAGTCACGGACCTCAAGATCGCTATTTAGCAGATCTGCAAAATGCTTCGAGTCAGCATACCATTTGGATGTCCAGTCCTTTACGATCCCGAGTCGTATTCCCGTTGGATGTACTTTCTGCCCCATATCGGCCTCTCTTGCCTAATTACTTATCAGCGACAGTCACATTGATGTGGCTGGTCCGCTTGAGAATTCTTGATGCACGACCTTTCGCTCGCGCACGGATGCGTTTCATCGTGGGTCCTTCATCCACGCTTACAGCTGCCACTTTAAGTTCATCAATGTCAGCACCGTCATTGTGTTCCGCATTGGCAATGGCGGATTCAAGCACCTTCTTAACCAGAATCGCACCTTTTTTCTTGCTGAATGCCAGGATATTCAGTGCCTGTTCAACTGGCAGTCCTCGAATCTGATCTGCCACCAAACGGCCTTTCTGAGCCGAGAGTCGAGCATGGCGTAATTTCGCTGATGTCTGCATCATGAACCCCTATTTGGACTTCCTGTCAGCTGCATGACCACGAAAGGTACGGGTCAAAGCGAACTCACCGAGTTTATGTCCAACCATATTCTCCGATATAAGTACGGGAATATGCTGACGCCCGTTGTGAACGGCAATCGTCAAGCCAATCATATCCGGCAGGATCATTGACCTGCGGGACCATGTTTTGATCGGACGTTTGCTGTTCTGTGCAACAGCATCATCCACCTTCTTGGCCAGGTGGTGATCGATAAAAGGGCCTTTTCTAATTGAACGTGGCACGAGTCTAACCCCTAAAATTACTTACTGTTTCTACGGCGTACGATCATCTTATCCGTACGCTTGTTGGTTCGGGTTTTATAACCCTTGGTAGGTACGCCCCATGGAGATACGGGATGGCGTCCTCCTGAAGTTCGTCCTTCACCACCACCATGAGGATGATCCACCGGATTCATGGCTACACCACGGACGGTCGGGCGTATGCCTTTCCATCGCTTGGCCCCCGCCTTTCCAAGTGAACGCAGATTATGCTCTGGATTGGATACTTCGCCAATCACGGCGCGGCAATCTGCCAGGACCTTGCGCATTTCACCTGAACGCAGACGTAAGGTCGCATGCTCACCATCGCGTGCTATCAGTTGCACCGAGGCACCAGCCGAGCGAGCTAGCTGAGCTCCTTTACCGGGTTTCATTTCGATACAGTGGACTACTGAACCGATCGGAATGTTCCTGAGCGGCAGACAGTTACCCACTTTGATAGGCGCATCGACACCGGCCAGCACCGTATCACCGACCACCAGATTACGCGGGGCGATGATATAGGATCGCTCGCCGTCTGCATAGCGAATCAACGCAATATGCGCGGTTCGATTCGGGTCATACTCAAGCCTTTCCACCACCGCACCGATGCCGCTCTTGTTACGCTTGAAGTCAATGATTCTATAGCGTTGCTTGTGACCACCACCGCGATGACGCGTGGTGATACGACCCATGTTGTTACGGCCGCCACTCTTACTCTTCTTGGCCAGAAGTGGTCCATAAGGATCCCCCTTGTGGAGATCCGAATGGGACACACTCACCACAAAGCGGCGCCCCGGAGATGTCGGTTTTGCTTTAACGACTGCCATTTTTCAATCTCGTAATCTAGGTTCAGGCGCCTGCAGAGAAATCAATTTCACTACCAGGCTTGAGGCGAACGTACGCCTTCTTCCAGTTGGAACGACGCCCTTGGATAGCACCAAAACGTTTTTGCTTACCCTTCACATTGACTACCTGTACGCGGTCGACTTCGACATCGAACAACTGTTCAACTGCCTTGGATATCTCCCGTTTTGTTGCATCAGTAGTCACACGAAAGGTGAACTGGCGATTGGCGTCAGCTGCGATGCTGCTTTTTTCAGATACCAGAGGGCTTAGCAGAACCTTCATCAGACGTTCATTATTCATGCGAGTCGCTCCTCAATCTTCTTCACGGCAGCTTCAGTCAGCAGCACCTTTTCGTAGGCAATCAGACTCACTGGATCGACCTCAGCCACATCACGCACATCAACACCATAGAGGTTACGGGAGGCCAGGTAGAGGTTCTCATCGGGATCCACTGTCACCAGCAAAACATCTTTCAGGTCCAGATCCTTCAACTTGCCGACCAGCTCCTTGGTTTTCGGTGCGGATACGCTGAATTCATTGACCGCGACAAGACGTTCCTGACGTATCAATTCCGAAAGAATGGAGCGGATTGCCCCTCGGTACATCTTGCGATTGATCTTCTGCGCAAAGCTCTTGGGAGAGGCGGCAAAAGTGACACCACCACTACGCCAGATCGGGCTACGACTGGTGCCGGAACGCGCTCGACCAGTGCCTTTCTGACGCCAGGGCTTTGCCCCACCTCCGCGGACCGCGGAACGGTTTTTCTGAGCCTTGGTGCCAGCACGAGCTGTAGCCATATGGGCTGTAACAACCTGGTGTACCAGACCTGCTTTCATATCCGCGCCAAACACTGCATCGGAAACCTGAATCGTCTGAGCACCGCCACCGGCGGATTGAACGTTTAGATCCATCGGAATCACCCTTTATTCTTTAACTTGACAGCAGGCGTCACGATAACGTCACCACCCTTGGAACCGGGTATGGCGCCTTTCACCAGGAGCAGATTGCGTTCAGCATCAACACGCACAATCTCGAGATTCTGTTGACTGCGCTGGACCGCCCCCATATGGCCCGCCATCTTTTTACCCTTGAAAACACGTCCGGGAGTCTGGCATTGGCCGATAGAACCCGGTGCCCGGTGTGAGACGGAGTTACCGTGGGTCGCATCCTGCATATGGAAGTGATGCCGCTTCACGCCACCTTGAAACCCTTTACCCTGGGTTTGGCCTCGCACATCGACAATCTGTCCTGACTCGAACATATCAACCTTGAGTTCGCTGCCTACCTCGATACCTTCGCCTTCATCACCCTCAAGACGGAACTCCCAGAGGCCGCGTCCAGCATCCACGCCGGCCTTGGAGTAATGTCCGGCTGCCGCTTTATTCACCTTGGAGGCCTTGCGCGAACCGGTTGTTACCTGGACAGCGGCATAACCATCAATCTCAGTGGTCTTGAGCTGAGACACCCGGTTCGGTCCCACTTCTATAACAGTCACGGGCACCGAAACACCTGCTTCGGTAAATACCCGGGTCATGCCGGCTTTACGTCCGACTAATCCAATCGCCATCGTTGTTAACCTCAGTTCAGCTTGATCTGCACGTCTACGCCGGCAGCCAAATCGAGCTTCATCAAAGCGTCTACCGTTTTGTCGGTAGGTTCGACAATATCCAGCAGACGTTTGTGTGTGCGTATCTCATACTGATCACGCGCGTCTTTGTTGACGTGCGGGGAGATCAGTACAGTAAATCTTTCTTTCTTGGTCGGCAACGGAATCGGACCACGCACCAGCGCACCCGTGCGCTTGGCGGTTTCCGCTATTTCACGCGCCGATTGATCAATCAGACGATGATCGAACGCTTTGAGTCGAATACGTATTCTCTGGTTTGCCATTATGACTTACTCGATAATCTTGGCGACCACGCCGGCCCCTACGGTCCGACCACCTTCACGA
>CBDVCD010000047.1:0-16471 GCA_965372385.1 uncultured Gammaproteobacteria bacterium
CCGATTTCGGCTCCTTCGGGGCGCGGACCGCGACAAGGATCAGACCTACTTTCTCTACATGCTGGACCAGCAACAGCTCTCAAGGAGTCTCTTCCCCTTGGGCGGACTGGAGAAGCGTGAAGTTCGCAAGCTGGCTGAAGCCGCTGGCTTGCCTAACCACAAGAAGAAGGACAGCACCGGTATCTGTTTCATCGGGGAACGCAAATTCCGTGATTTTCTGAGCCGTTATCTGCCCGCCAATCCAGGAGATATCGAGGATCCCAACGGGCAGACGATTGGCCGACATCAGGGACTGATGTACTACACCCTGGGTCAACGCCAGGGCCTGGGGATTGGCGGCATGAAAAACGCCCCAGAAGCCCCCTGGTTTGTGGTTGGAAAGGATCTGAAACGAAATATTTTGATCGCGGCCCAGGGACATTCCCACCCACTGTTGATGAGTCACACCCTGACAGCGGGCCAGTTGCACTGGATCTCCGGCCAACCACCCACACTGCCATTCGAGTGCCTGACACGGATCCGACATCGCCAGCCCCTGCAGCCCTGTGAGATCATGGAAACCGGGGATAAAAGGTATCTGGTAAAATTCTTCCAGGCCCAGCGTGCAGTCACTCCCGGCCAGTCCATCGTCTTTTACCGGCAGGAAACCTGTCTGGGTGGTGGTATCATTGAATCAGCAGAAAATTAACCCCTATGAGCTACAGTGATCAGGATCGGACCTTTGCCCTGGCTGGTATCTACCAGGCTGCCTCGCTGGTTCAGCAGATTGCCCGGCGTGGTCTTGCGGACTCCGAAGCCATGTCCAGCAGTATCCACAGTCTGTTTCAGATTGACGCCAGCAGTGTCACGGAGGTATTCGGTGGGCTCCAGGGTATTACCCATGGTCTGCGGGAACTCTATCGGCAACTAAGCGGTGAGGTACGCCGTGACAATGAACTCACGGGCTATCTGCTCAGCCTGATCCAGCTGGAACGAAAGTTATCCAACCAGAGCGACCGGCTGTCACGGATACAGGAAGGCATTCAGCAAACCAAGGCACGTTTGATCCATTTCCCCGAACTCCATTCCAATATCCTTGCCTCGCTGGCGGAGATCTATGCCAAAAATATCAGTACCCTGCAACCCCGCATCATGGTCAGCGGAGAACCGGTCTATCTGCAAAACCCGGACAATGTTTATCGAATCCGCTCACTCCTGCTGGCCGGCATTCGCGCCGCCATGCTCTGGCGCCAGACCGGCGGGCGCCGCCGTCAGGTGATTTTCAACCGAAAAAGATATACCGAGCAGGCAAAACATCTACTGAATTCTATTGTGACGGATTAGAATGCTGATGCGCTTTTTCTATTTAACATCAGATGCTTCTAGGTCGGCGATGTACCTGATTGGCGAGGTGTCGGCAGCAGGGATGCTGACGTCAAGCCTCCAGGGATGGATTCACGGCGTCCTCGCCAAGCAGGTGCATCGTCGGCAAAAACAGAACTATGTGTTGGGCGCGTGGATAACCATGCTGAATTCCATTTTCCCAAGGCCCTATAGTCTTTCGTGCAGACCTTGCGCAATCTCCAGGTAATCCAAATCCTCTGGTGAAATAATCCCGTGCCGCATCAGGAAGTCGATAATGACCAGGTTACAGTTAAGCTTGAACTCATCGCTTTCCCGCACGATTTCAGCCACCTCCGCTACCGGCATCAGGTAGAAGTCGGACACCTCGCCATCCGTGTTGGCAGGTATGAAATCCGCCGGTAATTCCAGGTCGTAACAATAGAGGGTATCCGGCTTCAGCCCTACCACTGTCTCCTTGCAGTAGGTCAAGGCCCCGACTGATTTTGCTCTACGCGCGAGCTCCACGGGAACCGCCGCCTCCTCCCAACACTCCTTTTCAAGATTCTCCCGCAGACCCAGGTCTTGGGGCAGTCCTCCTGCAACCATGTTGTCCAGTTTGTCGGGGAAATTGCGCCGATCAGCTGAGCGTCGAGCGATCCAGAGCTTCAGACCCTCATCGTTGCGCACATACCCGTTCAAATGCTGACCATAGGCACGCAAGCCGAAATAGGGCGCCGCGGAGCGGTCAATGGTGGCATAAGACTGCTCGCGACCGGATGCGGTCACGGGATATTGCTCACCATGACTATGCGAGATCACGCCCTGCTCAACCAGTTCATCTACAACCTGAGCAAGCCTCTGCGAACGCTCATCAAAACCCTGTATCCGCGGGTTGAGATCAATGCCATCTACACGAACCTGAAACAGCTCCGGCCACTGCGTAAGGGCCTCCCACATGGACTGCTTCAGGCGCCCCACCCTTTTCCCTGCGATAAGGAATTCGCGAAAATTGCCGGGATTCCATTGATTACAGTCAAGAATGTGCCTGAGATAACCCGAATCCGCCATCACTGATCCCCCATCACGGTACAGACCACACGACGGTCATGCCTGGGCCCATCGAATTCGCAAAAAAAGATATTCTGCCAGCGCGACAGCCCCAACTGACCATCGATCAGCGGGATGGTTTCGGAAGGCCCCACCAGCCCGGCCTTGAGGTGCGAATCCCCGTTGCCGTCCTGGGCATCGTGCAGCCAAACGCCCTTGGGGATCATCTGACGCAACAGATTGACCACATCGCTCTGCACGCTCTCATCCCAGTTCTCCTGAATCATGATGGCCGCGGTGGCTCCCTGGGCATAAACACTCACCAGACCATTGCGATACCCGGATCGCTTCACCACCTCAGTAATCTGTCGGGTGATATCCACCAGCACTTCACGGGAGCCTGTCTGCAGCTGGATAGTCTCTCTCATATACCGAATCCTTCACTGTTGGAGGTAAACGCCAGTCTGGAGCAGTCTTGGGTCTCACTGAGACGGAAGAGCCCAAGGTGGTCGCCAAAGATGCCAAGGCGATGCTGGAGCGTGTCATCGAGAATAACCCTTTTCCCGCCACACTCGACTGCAGGTAAGAGGTGGTGGGATCAATTACAACAGATATTGAATCGCCTTACGGTTCGTCCAAGACGTTACCATCCGCAACCCCCTGTGAGCCTGAACCCACCGGTACTCGGTATGTTCGTGAGGATTAAGGTGGATCAGCCGCCGTCCCATGATGGAAAGCGCGTACCAGTGCTCCAGGTTGTAGCGGACATTCGGCGCATAGCGATCTCGCCATGGGGAGATGATCGGGAAGGATTCGGTATGTCTTAGATCCTGCAGGCTGCTACCCGCCATGATGCCGGTCTCTTCATAGAGCTCCCGACGGGCAGCCTGCATGGGTGATTCTCCCCAACCCAGGCTGCCGGTGACCGACTGCCAGAAATCCGCGGGGTGGGTTCTGCGCAGCAGCAACACCTCGCCGGCAATGGTATAGACCACCACCAGTACCGACTCCGGTCGCTTGTATTGTCGAACCCGCACTTCTTACAAGGGTTCGGAATTTTCGGTCAATCTGGCTAAGCAGTTTGTTCGATCGTTCGAAAAAGCATAGCCATAGCTATGGTTTGAGGAGGATCGGGCAAAATGCGCCGCCAGATTGGGCGAAAAACCGAACAGGACAAGCTGTAAGTTATTTATCAATATCATATCTCTGACGAGTGCCTGTTTATTGAAACCATTTCTAACGGTCTGGGTCCGCCTTGTGAGAAATGCGGGTTTTAGCCAGCGTCTGCTTCGCTCTGTGGTTTGCGTACCCGGATCGACAACTCCCGCAGCTGCTCCAGACTCACCTCCGAAGGCGCGGAGGTCAACTGGCAGGCCGCGCTCTGGGTCTTCGGGAAGGCCATTACTTCGCGGATGGATTTGGAACCGGTCAGCAGCATCACCAGCCGGTCCAGACCAAAGGCCAAGCCACCATGGGGAGGGCAACCAAACTTGAGGGCGGTGAGGAGAAAGCCAAACTTCTCCTCGGCCTCCTCTTCGCCTATCTCCAGCAGTCGGAAGATCTTCTGCTGCACATCCTGCTGATGGATACGGATGGAACCACCACCCAGCTCCACCCCGTTCATCACCATGTCATAAGCGCGGGATTTACACTTGCCTGGGTCGCTATCCAATAGTTCGAGCTGATCCAGTTTGGGCGAGGTGAAGGGGTGGTGCAGGGGATTCCAGCGATCATGCTGATCGTCCCACTCGAACATGGGGAAATCGACCACCCAGATAGGACGCCAGCCTTCCTGCATCAGCCCCATATCCTCACCCACCTTGACGCGCAGCGCTCCCAGGGCCTCGTTGACCACGCTGGCCTTGTCGGCGCCAAAGAAGATCAGGTCCCCATCCTTGGCCCCGGTACGTTCCAGGATGCCGTTGACCGCTGAATCGGGCAGGAACTTGAGGATCGGTGATTGCAAACCCTCCCGCCCCTTGGCCAGCTCGTTGACCTTGACATAGGCCAGACCCTTGGCGCCGTAAATCCCAACGAATTTGGTGTACCCATCGATCTGCTTACGGCTCAATGCAGCACCACCAGGCACGTGCAGAGCCGCCACTCGCCCATGGGGATCTTTCGCCGGCCCGGAGAAGACCTTGAACTCCACATCCTGCATCAGATCGCGCAGGTCCACCAGTTCCAGCGGCACCCGCAGGTCCGGCCGGTCGGAACCATAGCGTTCCATCGACTCGTCGTAGGTGATGCGGGGAAAGGGGTTTGGCAGATCCACATCGAGGATTTCCTTGTAGAGCTGGCGGATCATCTCCTCGTTGATCTGCATGATCTGGTCCTCATCGAGGAACGAGGTTTCGATATCGAGCTGGGTGAACTCCGGCTGGCGGTCGGCGCGCAGATCCTCGTCACGGAAGCAGCGCACGATCTGGTAGTAGCGGTCCATACCGGACATCATCAGCAGCTGTTTGAACAGCTGGGGCGACTGGGGCAAGGCGAAGAACTCACCCGGATGGGTGCGGCTCGGCACCAGATAGTCCCGTGCGCCCTCAGGAGTGGCCTTGGTCAGCATCGGGGTTTCTATATCCAGGAAACCCTGCTCATCCATAAAATTACGCAGGACCCGGGTCACCTTGGCCCGGGTGCGGATCTTCTCCAACATCTCGGGACGCCGCAGGTCGATGTAACGGTAGCGCAGGCGGATCTCTTCCGCGGCCTTTTCGTGTTCGTCCAGTTGGAATGGAGGTGTATCCGCCTTGTTCAGCACCTCCAGTTCCAGGCCGAGGATTTCCACCTCACCGGTGGGCATATCGGGATTGACCGTGCCTTCAGGACGAGGCCTGACCTTTCCCTTGATGCGCAGCACAAATTCATTTCGCACATGCTCCGCAAGAGAAAAGATCTCCGGCAGGTCAGGGTCAAAGACCACCTGCACCAGGCCCTCCCGATCTCGCAGGTCGATGAAGATCACCCCACCATGGTCACGGCGTCGATGGACCCAGCCACAGAGTTCCACTTCCTGATCAATAAGAGAGCTGTTTACCTGTCCACAATAATGGCTGCGCATGGGATGAATTCCTGTGAAATATCTCTACCGGTCCGCTACCGGCTAAAAGGCGGGAATGTTAAGGCTTGGCCTCGGCCTCTGCAAGCGGATTACCCCTCTGGATGTTCCGCATCAGGCACCACGGCCCCCATGGAAAGCAGCATCTTGAGCCCCTCATCGACGGATATCTCCAGTTCCCGGACATCTTCTCTGGGCACCATCACAAAGTATCCACCCGTGGGATTGGGGGTGGTGGGAATGTAGACATTGACCACATCCCGTCCGGTCTTCCGCTGCGCCTCGCCCTGTTCAGTGCCAGTCTGAAAGGCCAGGGTCCAGAGCCCACGTCGGGGAAATTCAACCAGAAGGACTTTGCGGAATGACTGGCCATTGTCGGAGAGGATGGTCTCCACCAGCTGTTTTACCGCGGAGTAGACAGAGCGGACCAAGGGGATACGCGCCAGCACTCTTTCCCAGAGGCCGACCAGTTTGCGACCAAACAGATTGGCCGCGATCAGTCCGGTAAGCAACAGGATCAATAGGGAGAGGACAACTCCAAGCCCCGGGATGGTAAAACCCAGCAGGCTTTCCGGACGATAATCCTGCGGCAGCAGCAGTAGCGTGTGATCCATCCACTGCACCAGCAGACGAATGACGAAGAAGGTGGCCACCAGGGGCAGCCAAACCAGCAGTCCAGCCACCAGGTAGCGCCGAAGGAGTCCCATGGGACTGATGAATCAGTTGCCAGTTGCAGGAGCAGCCGGCTTTTTCGCTTCAGACTTGCCGGAATCATGCACGTTCTTTTTCTTACCCTGCTTGAAATCCGTCTCATACCAGCCGCTGCCCTTGAGCCTGAAACCTGCCGCACTGAGGATCTTTTTCAATGTCGACTGACCGCACTCGGGACATTCGGTCAATGGCGCATCACTCATTTTCTGCAGCGCCTCTAGCTCGTGGCCACAGTCTTCGCAACGATATTCGTAGATTGGCATGATAGAATCCTCAGCTTTTCTGGGTTTGCCAGCGACCAGTCGCTCGGCGGCAAAAGATTTCGAATTCTACCATATTGGGGCCTTGAGTAATTTATTCAAGACCAGACTCCCCTTCATCAGAGCAGGTACCCTGCCTCCGAGCAACTCATGGGCCGCTTTCAACGCTAGCTCAATCTCCCTGTGGGATGACTTTCTCAGGAATCCCCCGCCAGCTCCATGATTTCACGCTCTTTGCGCAACATCTGTCCCTGCCGCCGCAGGATATGACGGATCAGGGCATCCCGGTCAAGATCCCGGATATGGGAGAAATTGATCCGTAAACGGTATGGATAGTCTGGATCCTCCGCTGTCTCAACCACACCTACCACCTCACCATAGGCAAGCACACCGGTATGTGATGGCAACAGCAGGAGTTTGATCTCGACTTGGCACCCCACTTCGAGTTTTTCGACACTATCCAGCGCCAGTCCACCGGCACTCAGGTTTACCCGCCTGGGGGGTTGTTCCATCATCTCCGATTCCCGTGCCAGCAGACTCTGTCCGAGCAGGGTGATCTTTTCGTCGAGGGCCTTCAGATAGTCCGCCACATCCGGATCACGCTGCTCAATCCGGTGCAGGGAAGCCGCCAGATGCTGGCTGATCGCCTGCATTCTGGTCATAATCGTAAAGCTGCCATTACCCCCTCGTTCCAGCATTTCCAGCAGAGGGGGTAATTCATCCGTATCGATGGCCCGATAACTCACCTGAATTGAGTCATCGATGCGGAAAAACTCTCTTCTGTCTTCCCGAGCCTCTGCCTGCTCTTCTGTGGTCATCTAATATTTCTCCTGTGAACTGCTTTTTTGAGTTATCACTCGGAAACACCAATCACCTTTCCGAAATCGATATCCTCTCCCCGTTCAATAATGAGCTCCACGCGACGATTCTTGGCACGGTTTTCACTGGAATCATTGGGCACCAATGGATTGGAATCTGCGTGGCCCTCAATCAGGATCCTCTCGGCATCGATTTGGGAGTTGCTCAGCATGGCATGGACCACGGTGACTGCACGGGCGGATGAAAGCTCCCAGTTGGAGCGAAAACGTTTGGTGGATATGGGGATATTATCGGTATGGCCCGCGACAATAATTTTACCCGGGGTATCCGCAATGACATGCGTGATTTTTGAGATCACTTCGAAAAAGCCGGGATTGAGATTGGCCCGGCCTGAGGGGAAGGAGCCCTTCTCCCGAATACGTATGATGATCTTGGTCTGTTCAGTCTCGATCTCGAGCAGCCCTTCTGCTATCTCCTTATCCAGCATCTCCTGTAGTTTCTCCGCCTGCTGTTCTACCTCCTTTTGCAATTGCGCCTGAATTGCAGCTTTTGCTGTATCGAAATCGAGCGCTTCCGCCTTTTCCCGACCCTCCTCCTTTACATCCAGAAACTCCTTCTCCCGTTCGATGGCCTGCTGGCGGATCTCATCGATCGGAGTAGGTTCCGGTTTACCTGGGGAGAACTCCTGTTTGATGATACTGGTGCCTTTGACGACATCAATGACGGGGATCTCTCGCTGCACACCAAAGGCATCCTTCATCGACTCGGCCATCTTTTTGAAGCGGATCGCATCGATCTCCGCAAAAGAGAGCATGAGCACGAAGAAACACATCAGCAACGACATGAGGTCCGCGAAGGTCGCCAACCAGGGAGGCAGACCGGCTTCACATTTCGGACAATCTTCAGCCATCCGCTCTTCCTGTCAGCTGTCGTTGATTGGGCGCTTGCCTGAGGGCAGGTAGGTGCTGAGCAGTTGCTCGAGCACCCGTGGATTCATACCTTCCTGAATGCCCGCAATGGTTTCGATGATCAACGACTTGTTTGTCTTCTCCATGGCACTGGCCCGGGCCAGCTTTTCGGCCATGGGTGTAGCGAAGACATTGGCGATAACCGCACCGTAGAGGGTGGTCAGCAAGGCAACCGCCATGGCCGGGCCGATACTGGCTGGGTCGGACATGTTCGCCAACATCTGAACCAGACCGACCAGGGTACCGATCATGCCCATCGCGGGCGCCATGGTTGCCATATTTTTAAACATGGTCTGACCGACCTCGTGCCTCTGAATGGTGAGATCGATATCCTTGGACAGCAACTTATTGACCAAGGTCGGATCGTGCCCATCCACACACAAGCCAACACCCTTTTTAAGAAACTCATTGCCAATCTCCTGCCCCTCAAGGGCCAGCAAACCGTTTTTCCGTGCGATATCCGCTAACTCCACTGCCACTTCGATGAGTTTCTTGGGGTCATCGGTCTTATAGAAGAAGGCCTTCATACCGATACTGAACGAACCGAGGAAGTCTCCCAGAGAGACCTGCATCAAGGTCACCATGAAAGTGCCACCCACTACGATCAGAATGGAGGGTACATTGACAAACAATATGACGTCACCGCCCGATGCGATGGCCCCGATAATAATGCCGAATCCACCAAGCAAACCTATCAGTGTTGCTATATCCACCAACTAATCTCCAAGTGCGGTACTACTCCAGGGCAGTCAGACTCATTTTGTTATATCCGGGTAGATCCGGAATTTATTACTTTTATCCCTGACAACAGAAATGGTCAGCGTTTGGATAACGATGCTGACCTTAAATAGCGGAAGGAGAGGGTGAAACTTTAATTCCCCAGGGTTGAAGAAAATCGGCGTTTTATGCCATTATCCCCACCCTTTAACCCCACCAGAGCTTGCACATGGCAAAAGAGATCCCCGTTCCCATAGAAATCAATCTCCATCAGAAGTCACATCTGCTGGCTATCCGTTTTTCCGATGGCGCCAGTTATGAGCTCCCCTGTGAATATTTGCGTGTTTTCTCCACCGCGGCGGAGGTCAAAGCAAGTAACCAGCCGGTAACAGGAAAGGAAAAGATCAATATCGATAAGATCGAGCCACAGGGTCAATATGCCATCCGCCTGGTGTTCGATGATGGTCACGATACCGGAATCTTCTCCTGGGAAACCCTCTATGCGTTGGGCAAGAACAGAGACAAAAACTGGCAGGACTACCTTAAAAGGCTCGATAAGATTGGCTATCAACGCAATGAGAAGCAGGAAAAAGACCGTCGAATCAAGGTGCTCTACTTCTCCTGGCTGGTGAACAAGCTGGGCAAGCAGTCTGAGGAGATATTGCTGCCTGATTCCATTGTGGATATCGAGGGGCTCCTGAAGCTCTTGAGCCGGCGTAGACCGGAATATGCCCCTCTGTTCGAAAAGAAGATGATCCGTCCGACCATCAACAAACAATTCGCTGAATTCTTCACCCGGTTGGAAAACGGTGATGAGGTGGCTCTGGTACCCACATCGCCTAACCCACCGGCGACACCTAAGGCATAAACCTCACGGAGTCAGCTTGAAGGGAGTACTCTCCACTCATCCACATCAATTCAAATTGAGACTGAGTGACTGCGGTTTTCCCCTGCGAATGATCTCAAGATTAATCTGATCCGCATCTTTCAATTGCTCGAGCAGTTTCATCGCCTCACTATCATTACTCAGTGAAACACCATTCACCGCCGTTACCAGATCCGAAGGGCGAATACCCAGCTGATTATAGAGTTTGCGATTCCTTTGCGGCAGGATTCGATAACCCTTAAGTGTTTTTCCACTCCTGACAGGCACGAACCTGACATGCTCAAAAACCTTCAGTGGTTCATTTTTGAACTGCTCCCGATAACTTTTCAGCGAGATACCTCTTTTCGTCGCAGCAGGTGAGATCTCAGGAGTAATACTCGAAGTCCCCGTCGACTTGATGGTTTTAGGAAATTTCAGGACCTCGGACTGTCCATTTCGTAACAAAACCACTCGGTCATTGAACACGGCCTGGAGCTTTACCCCATCCATGACCTTGTTGCCAACTTTATAATACTGTTGCTTCGACCCCGACCTGCCAATGATAGCGGCTCCAACTCCAGGATCCTGCTCCACAAACACACCATGCAGCGTCAGGTTCAGCCGGGTTTCAGGGGCCTTTGTGTCGACCTTTCCCCTTGGGACATTGCTTACCCCAGCCTGGCCGAACAGATGAAGTCCTGCAATTTTATCCACGTTCAATCCTGTTGTCTGTTTGACTGAAGACCCACTAGCAGCCACTGATTTTGTCTCAGGTAGGGTTTTTTGCACAGGTTGATTGGGCACGAGCTGCCAGGTCAGATGAGCCGCCTGCTGTGAAACAAGGATAACCAACAACAGAGTAACGAGTTGGGGCAACCTTTTAGTTAGAAAGAGACTAAGCCCTTTTAGGCTTTCATTCTGAAGCACCCAGCTGTTAACCGCCTGCTGTAGTGAGGCAACCATATCCATACTATCTTTTACCCACTGTAGCGAATAAGACTCGCTTTCAGGTTAAACTTCTTCTTTATCTTCTGAACCATCTCTTGCGCCTGCTTTTTATCCAACTGAGGAAGGATTTGCACCCGGTAGTGGCGCTTACCCTCGATGGTAACCTGCTTAAGTTCCGCCGGCAGATTGGCCTTGTTTAATCCTTCCAGCAGTTTTTGGGCATTCTTCTTGTGACTAAAACTGGCTACCTGAATCAACCAGGCGCCGGGGGTCGGCCGGTCAATCTTGCCTGTCCGCGTATTCGCTGCCGGTTTGACTGGCGCCGGCTGAGTAACTTTTTCCACCTGGAGAGGAAGTTTATTTTCAGCCGTGATCGGTTCGGGCAAAATCGTTTGTGAATTAAACCCCTGTTGCAGGGCCTTTGGTTTTTCCGGCATCCTGGGTTGTGACAGGAGAGGATCCGAATCCACCCCATCATCCAGCAGCATGGGGAGAAAGATTACAATCAGGGAGACCAGTACCGCCCCTCCCACCAATCTCTGCTTGAGTTGTTCCTCCAAATCAATCCTTCCAAATATTCAATGCTGTCAATAGTTGCAATAGTGATTGCATGCAGACCAGCGCGACCATCGAGTGTACAGGGATCTATTCACAGCGTGTCGCGAAGATCTGCATGCAATGACTTTCGGTACGATTAATAATTACTGTCTTAGCATAGGTTATCAACTCATCGGCTGCTCATTTTCCAGGATCTTGATCGCTTCTCCGACAATCGAAAAGGAACCGAAGAGCAGGATGGTATCACTATCGCCTGCCTGGGATCTGGCAGCTACCAGCGCCTCACTGACTGATGAAAAGCAGCTGATATTCCGCTCTATTCCCATGGCTAAAAAACTCGCCTTCAACTGCCCCGCGGTGCGTCCTCGCGAACCTTCGGTTCCCACAAGATACCAGATCTCGATCAGTGACCCCATTATCTCGACCATGATCGCCAGATCCTTATCGGACAACAGACCAAAGATGGCGTGAAGTCGTCCATGGATCGGTAATCCGGCAAGATTTTCCCGTAGGGCTGTAACTGCCTGGGGGTTATGGGCCACATCCAGAATCAACCCGGGCCTACCCTTAATTACCTGCATCCGGCCCGGTAGTTTAACAGTCTGCAAGGCTAGGTTGATTGCCTCAAACGTAACAGGTAACGCCTCGGAGAGGCATTGCCGGACCATCAACACCGATGCGGCATTCTGCAATTGGCAATCACCCTGCAGCGCTGGCCTTGAAAGTCCGGATAGATGCCCATGATCGCTGAGCCAATTATAACCCTTCCCTGCCGCAGTCATGTGGAAATCCCGACCCAGCTGATAGAGTTCCACCCTTGTCTCCTGAGCATGCCGGTGTACCGAGTCAGGCATATCGACCTGTCCCAGTACCACGGGTTTGTCAGTACGCATGATGCCGGCCTTCTCCGCCCCGATCTCCTCCTTTGTCTTGCCCAGCCACTCCATGTGATCCAAGTCCACTGTGGTAATCAAGGCCACATCGGGATCGATAATATTCACCGCATCCAGGCGACCACCCAGCCCGACCTCGAGAATCACCAGGTCTGGCGATTCCACGGCAAAGATCTCCAGTGCCGCAAGAGTACCGAATTCGAAATAGGTAAGTGGCGTTCCATTGCGGGCCTGGTCCACCCGTTCGAAGGCCTCACAGATCCGCGCATCCGAAACAGCTTCACCATTGTGCCGGATACGTTCGTTATAGCGCACAAGATGTGGGGAGGTATAGCTCCCTACCCGATAGTTGGCCTGCAGATAGATTGCCTCCAGCATCGCCACACTGGAGCCTTTGCCATTGGTACCGGCAACGGTGATGACCCGTGAGTAGAGACCAGCAGGCCGCAGTTGGCGCCAAACGCCAGCAACACGCTCAAGTCCCAGCTCAATCTCTCGAGGATGCAGTGCCGACTGCCAGTCGAGCCAGTCGTCCAGCTTGTGAAATCGCATGTTTAAGGGAGAGGGAATCCTTCAGGAGCGGGCCTTATGCATGAAGATGCTCAACAGGTCACCGATCCGGTCCCGCATATCCCGCCGGTCGATGATCATATCCACCGTACCATGGTCCAGCAGAAACTCACTGCGTTGGAAACCCTCGGGAAGCTTCTCCCTCACGGTCTGCTCAATAACCCGGGGACCGGCGAATCCGATCAGCGCCTTGGGTTCCGCCACATTCACATCACCCAGCATGGCGAAGCTGGCGGACACCCCACCCATGGTGGGATCGGTCATCACCGAGATGAATGGCAGCCCCCGTCTCTGCAGCCGTTCCAGGGCGGCACTTGTTTTGGCCATCTGCATCAGAGAGAAGAGCGATTCCTGCATGCGGGCACCGCCACTGGCGGAGAAGCAGACCAGCGGGATATGGCGTTCCATGGCAACACTGACGGCACGCACGAAGCGTTCACCAACCACTGAACCCATGGACCCCCCCATGAAACTGAATTCGAAGGCCGCCACCACCAGATCCATACCCTTGAGCTGACCTCGCATCACCACCAGCGCATCCTTCTCACCGGTACTCTTCTGTGCCTGGCTGATGCGATCCTTATACTTCTTGCTGTCCTTGAACTTTAGCGGATCCACCGACTCCAGATCCTTGCCGATCTCCTCTTGCGGATCCGAATCGAGAAAGGTCTCCAAGCGTCGCCGGGCACCGATCCGGTTGTGGTGATTGCACTTGGGGCAGACATCCAGATTCCGCTCCATCTCCGCCCGATAGAGGATGGCATTGCACCCAGGGCACTTGGTCCATAGCCCTTCGGGTACCGCACGCTTGTTGCCGCCGTCGGTCCGGATGCGGCTTGGCATAAGTTTTTCAAACCAGCTCATAGACAAAATTTTACCTGAAAAATATTATTAGGTCAGGTTCTGTTAATAGTTGCAAAAGTCATTGCCTACGGAAAGATCAATAAGGAGGCTAGCTGTCCATTGCTTCGCGCATACTGGAAAGCACCTCAGCCAATGCCGCTGCAATCTCGTCCGGTCGATCGACCAGCGCCTCCACCCGGGACACCAGGGCACTGCCCACCACTACCGCATCGGCAACCCGGGATACAGCCGCGGCGGTCTTCGCATCCTTGATCCCGAAACCTACGCCAATAGGGAGGTCGGTCTTGGCACGGATTTCACTCAATTTTGTTGCCACTGCGCTCAGATCAAGATGACTGGCACCGGTAACACCCTTCACGGAAACATAGTAGACAAAACCGTTTGCTGCCTGACAGATCCGTTCAATACGCTCAGACGTACTGGTCGGCGCCAGCAGGTAGATCTGATCCAAGGAGTGTTCCCGCAAGGCCTGTAATAGCTCATGACCCTCTTCCGGAGGAATATCCACCACCAGGGCGCCATCGACTCCCGCGGCCTCAGCATCTTTGGCAAAATTGGCGTAACCCATTACTTCGATGGGATTGAGATAGCCCATCAACACTACCGGTGTGTGAGCATCCTGTTGCCGAAAGCCTTTCACCATTCCCAGGACATCGTGCAGACTGACGTGATGCTCCAGGGCCCGCTCACTGGCGCGCTGAATCACCGGTCCATCCGCCATGGGATCGGAAAAAGGTACCCCCAGCTCAATCAGGTCGGCACCCGCCTGCACCATGGCGTGCATCAGATCCACCGTAACTCCAGGATTTGGATCACCCGCGGTGATGAAAGGGATCAGTGCGGTCCTGTCCTGGGCTTTAAGCTCGCTGAATCTACCCGCAATTCGACTCATATCTCGAGGCCCTCCCGCGCCGCGACAGTGTGCATATCCTTGTCGCCCCGACCGGACAGGTTCACCAAGATGATCTGATCCTGAGCGAGTGTTGGTGCCAGTTTGGCGGCATAGGCCAGGGCATGGCTCGATTCCAGTGCCGGGATGATACCTTCGGTGCGGGTCAGGACATGGAAGGCTACCAGCGCTTCTTCATCCGTGATAGCCACATAGCTTGCCCGCCCACTGTCTTTCAGCCAGGCGTGCTCCGGCCCAACCCCCGGATAGTCGAGACCGGCGGAAATGGAGTGAGTTTCGATGATCTGCCCATCCTTGTCCTCCATCAGGTAGGTCCGGTTGCCATGTAACACACCGGGCTGCCCGGCACAGAGCGGTGCGGCATGATGGCCGGTCTCCAAACCCTCTCCCGCGGCCTCGACCCCGTAGATCGCCACATCCGGATCATCCAGGAAGGGATAGAAAAGCCCGATGGCGTTGGATCCCCCACCGACACAGGCCACCAGAACATCCGGCAGACGTCCGGCCTGCTGTTGGATCTGTTCCCTCGCCTCCCGGCCGATCACGGTCTGAAAGTCCCGAACCATGGCCGGATAGGGGTGGGGGCCGGCTACGGTACCGATGATGTAGAAGGTATCGTCCACATTGGTTACCCAGTCCCGCATCGCCTCGTTGAGGGCATCCTTCAACGTTTTGGAGCCTGACTCCACCGAGCGCACTTGCGTACCCAGTAGCCGCATGCGGTAGACATTCGCCTCCTGGCGGACGATATCCACCGCCCCCATGTAGACCACGCACTCCAGGCCTAGGCGGGCCGCGACAGTGGCGGTGGCCACACCGTGCTGACCGGCCCCGGTCTCGGCAATGATGCGGGTCTTGCCCATGCGCTTTGCCAGCAGGGCCTGGCCGATGGTGTTGTTGATCTTATGGGCGCCGGTGTGGTTCAGGTCCTCCCGCTTCAGATAGATCCGGGCACCACCCAGTTCCCGACTCCAGCGTTGCGCGAAGTAGATCGGCGAAGGGCGGCCCACGTAGTTGGCCAGATCCTCATCCAGTTCCTTGAGAAATTCCGGATCCTGCATATAGTGCTCATAGGCGACGCGCAACTCCTCCAGGGGTTCCATCAGGGTTTCCGCCACAAACAGCCCACCATAGGGGCCAAAATGGCCCCGCGCATCCGGCAGACTGCCAATTATCTTTTCAGCTGTTGTCGCCACGTTTTACTCCTTCAATGAAGGCCGCTATTTTTCCGGCATCCTTGATGCCTTTCGACGCCTCGACGCCGCCACTCACATCCACCGCATAGGGACGCACCTGCCGCACCGCCGATTCAATATTCTCCGGATTCAATCCTCCGGCCAGGATTATTCTTGAGGCCATCCGGGCAGGGATTCGTTCCCAGTCGAAGCGACTCCCAGTGCCACCTGGCCTGCCCGCCTCATAGGCATCCAGTAGTAACGCCGCGGCACCCATATACTCATTTTCGAGCGCCAACAGATCGATCCCCTCGCGCATCCTTACCGCCTTGATCCATGGACGGCTAAAACCGCTGCAATCTACCGCCTTTTCATGGCCATGAAATTGTAGAAGGTCAATGCGCACGCAGCCTAACAGTTCGCTGAGCCGCTCACGGGTTTCATTCACGAAAAGCCCCACCACTGTGACGAAGGGAGGCAGCACTGAGACAATCGCCTCTGCCTGCCGCGGGCTTACCGACCGCGGACTGGGTGGATAGAACACCAAGCCGATGGCATCGGCACCGCAGAGAACCGCGGCAAGGCCGTCTTCCGGGCGGGTGATGCCACAAATTTTGATTCGTGTCCTCATGAACCTAGATTCCGCAGTTGACCACTCCATTCTACTATCAACGAGTTGAATTCAAGTGCATTTTGTTCGATAGACCGACTCATCTGCTAGGTGAATCACGCTACGAGGTAGATTGCACGTTTTTGGCGGCACATGTCTTCGTTGCAACTTC